>JACCUF010000376.1 GCA_013811975.1 Geodermatophilaceae bacterium
ACTGAGGCCATCGCAGCCACGCATCGCCACCTCCTGGTCGGTGTGACCGACTGGTGCACGCATCCGGCCGGACTCGACTTGCCCCGAGTCGGGGGAACGAAGTGGCCGAATCTCGACGCGATCCGCGCCCTCGATCCCGATCTAGTGGTGGCCAATGCGGAGGAGAACCGTCCGAGTGACATCTCGGCGTTGCGAGACAGCGACATTCCGGTCTGGGTGACCGCGCCGGCAACCGTAGGCCAGGCCATCGACAGCATCGGTGCGCTCCTGCACGCGCTCACCGGAGGGGAGCCGGACTGGCTGGCCCGAACGCGCCAACTCTGGCAGGTGCCCGTCCCACTTATCTCGCGCCGTCGGGCGGTGATCCCGATCTGGCGGCGGCCCTGGATGGTGCTGGGGCACGACACCTTTGCCGGGGACGTCCTCCGCAGACTCGGGGTGGACAACGTCTTCGCCGACCATTCCGAGCGATATCCGAAGATCGGGCTGGGGGACGAGCGGATCAGGGCAGCTGATCTCGTCGTACTTCCCGACGAGCCGTACGAGTTCACCGCCGATGATGGCCCGGAAGCTTTCCCGGACAAGCAGATCGCGCTGGTCAGCGGCCGGCATCTGACGTGGTACGGGCCGTCTCTGCTGGAGGCATGGGACCTTCTCCGGGCTCAACTGGCGCGCGCGAGATGACTTGCCGGAGTTGTAGGCCAGCTCAGCCGTAGGTGTGCTCGGGACCAGGGAATGTTCCGCCGCGCACGTCAGCGGCGTACGCGGCGGCCGCGCCACGAAGCACGCCGTCGAGATCCGCGTACTGCTTGACGAACCGCGGCACCTTGCCCGCGTTCAGACCGGCCATGTCCGGCCAGACCAGTACCTGGGCATCGCAGTCCGGCCCCGCGCCGATCCCGATGGTGGGAATCCTCAGCTCCTTGGTGACCTGTCCGGCGAGATCTCCCGGAACCATTTCCAGTACGACGGCGAACGCACCGGCCTCCTGTACGGCATGCGCATCGGCCAACAGCTGATCGGCACCGTCGCCGCGCCCTTGGATCTTGTATCCGCCCAGTCGGTGCTCGCTCTGGGGGGTGAACCCGATGTGGGCCATGACGGGCACGCCGGCGTCGGTGATCTTGTGGATCTGCGGTGCCACCCGTACGCCGCCTTCGAGCTTCACGGCGTGCGCGCCAGCCTCTTTCATCATCCGTACGGAGGAGGCCAGCGCCTGCTCCGGCGAGGACTCGTAGGATCCGAACGGCAGGTCGGCAACGACCAGAGACCGTTCGGTGGCACCGACCACAGCGCGCACCAGCGGGAGCAGTTCCTCGATGGTGACTCCCAGCGAACTCGGATAGCCGTAGACGTTGTTCGCTGCCGAGTCACCGACCAGGAGCACCGGGATCCCCGCCTGGTCGAAGATCGCCGCGACGTACTGGTCGTACGCGGTGAGCATCGGCCAGGGCTCGTGGGACTCCTTGAGCGCCTCCAGATGTGGAATCCGGACCCGTGCGGGACGCTCCGTTCCATAGACGCTGGCACCGCCTGCGCTCGGCGCATTCGTCATGGTGACCTCCTCGGCTCGTCCCCAGGTCCGACACAAGCCTGACATGACTAGGACTCGGCGGTCTCCCGCCAACAGCTGGTAATCGGGAGACGTCGGTCACGTCCGAAGGATTTGGGCGAGATCTTCGTCCCCGGAGCGAACTGGCGGCGCTTGTATTCCGCCCGGTCGACCAGCTGAAGAACCCGGGCGACCGTTTCGGGGTCGTGGCCGCGTTCGACCAGCTCGCGGTGGCCGAAGTCACGGTCCACATAATCGGCCAGGATCGCATCGAGGACGTCGTAGCCAGGAAGCGAGTCGCTGTCCTGCTGTCCCGGACGGAGCTCGGCCGACGGTGGTTTGGCAATCGAGTTTTCCGGGATCGGTTCGGTCTGGCCGCGCGCTGCGGCGACCGAGTTCCGCCAGCGAGCCAGTTGCCACACGAGCGTTTTCGGAACGTCTTTGATGGGCGCGAAGCCGCCGACGCTGTCGCCGTACAAGGTGGAATACCCCACCGAGATCTCGCTCTTGTTCCCGGTAGCCAGAACGAGGTGACCGTGCTCGTTGGACAAACCCATCAGCAGCACCCCGCGTACCCGAGCCTGCAGGTTCTCCTCGGCCAGGCCGGTCAGCTTCACTGCCTCGAGACAGGCGGCGACCATCGGCTCGATCGCAATTGTGTCGAAGTGACAGCCGAGCCGCTTGGCCAGATCGCCGGCGTCCCCGCGGGAATGGTCAGAGGAGTACCTGCTGGGCATCGAGACGCCGTAGACGCGCTCGGCCCCGATGGCGTCGGCTGCCAGGGCAGCGACCAGCGCCGAGTCGATCCCCCCGGACAGGCCGAGGATGACCGACTCGAACCGGTTCTTGTGTACGTAGTCGCGTAGGCCCAACACCAGGGCACCCCACACCTCCGCGAGATCGGGCATCGGCAGGAAGTGCGGCACCGGCGCCAGATCAGGACGCGGGCGTCCGGCCCCGGCATCGTCTGCCGGAAGGACGGCTCTGGTGACTGTCATCGGACCGATCGGCCCAGCTCGCCGGGAGTGCCCAGGCGTGATCGTCAGGTCGACCACCAGCAGCCGTTCCTCGAACTGTTGGGCTCGGGCCAGCAGCTCGCCGTCTGGTACCACGATCATCGAGTCACCGTCGAAGACCAGTTCGTCTTGGGCGCCAACGGTGTTGACGTAGGCGACGGGGGCGCCAGCCTCAGCGGAGCGGCGTTGGACGAGGGGCAGCCGGACGTCGTCCTTGGCCCGAACGTAGGGCGACCCGTTGATGCAGACGATCAGGTCGACCCCGGCCTCACCGGCAACGGCGAACGGCCCCCCATCGACCCAGAGGTCCTCGCAGATCGCGACGGCCACGTCTATACCCGAGATCGTGATGATGGGCAGCGAAGTGCCCGAGCGGAAGTATCGCGCCTCGTCGAAGACGCCATAGTTGGGCAGGTGATGCTTGTAGTAACGCGCGGCCACCGAACCGCGGTGCAGCAATGCCGCGGCGTTGCGTGCGCCGTCATCATGTGCGAGATAGCCGACGACGACCGGTAGGTCGCCGCACCCGTCCGCCACGAGATCGGCCGCCAGTACATCGAGCGCAGCCTCGCTTGCTCGAGCGAAGGAGCTCCGAAGCACTAGATCCTCAGGCGGATAGCCGGTGATCATCATCTCCGGAAAGGCGACCAGGTCCGCTCCGGCCTCCAGCGCCGCCCGGGCCTGAGATCGGACCCCCGCCGCGTTGCCAGCGAGATCGCCTACGCACATGTTCACTTGGGCCAGCGCGATTCGGAACTGTGCCATGGGTCATCCTTACCGCATTTGACGCGCAGTTGCCGTAGCGATGGTCTGAAGGTCGAAACTGCGGAATCGAGGATTCCCCACGCGGGACTTTTCTTCTCCGCGGAGGGAAGTGCGTCGTCGGCGAAAAACTTCCGGCCTTCCCCAGGGCGGCCACAGAAGGTGGACGCTGTGGTGAGGCAGACCGCGAAAGCGAGCCAGTTGATGACGCAGCCCACCCCACGGATGCGTCGTGCACGCGTTTTCACGATTGGACTGGCGGTCCTCGCGATGCTTGCAGCGACGGGCTGCAGCAGGCGACAAGCCGATGTGAGCGCCTCAACACCCGCGACGTCCTCGACGTCGTCGGCGTCGTCGACGTCCACCACAGCCACGACGTCCACGGAGGCTCCCGGTCCCACCGGACCGGCCGCTCCGGCCGCGGTCGTGAGCGTCGATCCGCCCTTGGGGAGCGGCGAGATCGCGCCGCTAGCACCGTTGACGGTATCGGTCGAGAACGGCACCCTGACCGGGGTCGCCATGACTGGCCCGGGCGGCGCACGCGTCGCCGGGGCGCTGTCAGGGGATGGCAAGAGCTGGCAGACCACCGAGCGTCTCGGCTACGACACCATTTACTATGTTGCGGCCACGGCGGCCAACGGGGCAGGTGCTGCGGCTGTCGAAACAGGCTCGATCCGGACGGTCGCACCGCGGACGCTCACGATGGCCTCCCTGCTGCCCAGCGAGAGCATGGGCAGCGTGGGTGTGGGCATGCCGATCGTGGTCAAGTTCGACGAGGACATCGAGGACAAGGCGACCGTCGAGCGCCGACTCACTGTCACCACGACACCTGCCGTGGTCGGCGTCTGGTCTTGGTTCGGCGATCGCGAGGTGCACTACCGCCCGCAGGAGTACTGGACCCCAGGCACTCAGGTCGTGGTCGATGTCGAGATCTACGGCATCAACGTCGGCGACATCATCTACGGCCAGGAGGACCGGCACCTCGAGTTCGTCATCCACGACGCGCTCGTGGCCCAGGTGGACAACAGCGACCTGACACTGCGGGTCTACCGCAACGGCGTCCTGGAACGCGAGATGCCGACGTCGATGGGCAAGGAGGGCCACCTCACGCCCAGTGGGACCTATGTCGTCATGCAGCAGGACCGCCGGTACACGATGGATTCCTCGACGTACGGAACGCCGATCGACGATCCCGACGGTTACCGGACCGAGGTCGAATATGCGAGCCGGATCTCCTATTCCGGGATATTCGTCCACGCTGCCCCGTGGTCGGTCGCAGACCAAGGCTTGCGCAATGTCTCGCACGGCTGCCTGAACGTGAATACGGCCAACGCTGGTTACTTCTACGAGAACTTCGGGTGGGGTGACATCGTCCAGGTGACCGGTACCGGCGTGGCGTTGCGGGCCACCGATGGGCTCGGTGACTGGAACATTTCCTGGGCGGAATGGATCCTGGGCTCCGCGCTGTCCTGATATGAGCGGCCAGGCGAAACCCGGACCGCACGTGGCTGGGGTAGGACTGCCGAGCAACTCAACGGGCGGTGTAACTCGGCGGTAACACGGCGAAGGCAGACTGCTGAGATATGGACCGTCAGCAGGAGTTCGTCCTCCGGACGCTCGAGGAACGCGAGATCCGCTTCGTCCGGTTGTGGTTCACCGACGTACTGGGCTACCTCAAGTCCGTGGCGGTAGCACCGGCCGAGATCGAGGCAGCCTTCGCCGAGGGCATCGGGTTCGACGGCTCGGCCGTCCAGGGTTTCGCGCGGGTTTTCGAGTCCGACATGCTCGCCAAACCCGATCCGGCGACTTTCCAGGTCTTCCCGTGGGCCAACGACGCCGGTCCGGACTCCGCGCGGATGTTCTGCGACATCACGATGCCCGACGGTTCACCATCCTGGGCCGACCCGCGGCACGTCCTGCGACGGACGCTCTCCAAGGCCGCGGACATGGGATTCACCTTCTACACCCATCCCGAGATCGAATTCTTCCTGCTCAAGGACCTACCCACCGACGGCAGCGCGCCGGAGCCAGCCGATCACGGCGGATACTTCGACCTGTCCACTCACGATGTGGCCCACGACTTCCGTCGCGAGGCGGTCTTCGCGTTGGAGGCCATGGGCATTTCGGTGGAGTTCAGTCACCACGAGGTCGCTCCGGGCCAGCAGGAGATCGATCTGCGCTACGCCGACGCACTGAGCATGGCCGACAACATCATGACCTTGCGTCACGTCGTACGGGAGATCGCGCTGTCCCAGGGTGTGTACGCGACCTTCATGCCCAAGCCCTTCACCGATCAGCCCGGTTCAGCGATGCACACGCATGTCTCGCTCTTCGAGGGTGATCGCAACGCCTTCCATCACGCCAGCGATCCGGTGGGCCTGTCCCAGACCGGGCGATCCTTTGTCGCGGGTCTGCTCCAACATGCCGTGGAGATCACCGCCGTAACCAACCAGTGGGTGAACTCCTACCGGCGTCTGGTCGCGGGGGGAGAGGCTCCGTCCTCGGTGTGCTGGGGCCGGGCCAATCGGTCGGCGCTGGTCAGACTCCCTTCGTACAAGCCGGGCAAGGCCAATTCCACCCGGGTCGAGATCCGCTCTCCCGACTCCGCGTGCAATCCCTACCTCGCGTTCGCCCTGATGTTGGCGGCCGGACTTCGGGGGATCGAGAAGGGCTACGTGTTGCCCCCGGAGGCCGAGGACGACGTGTGGTCGCTGACCGACACTGAACGCCTGGCCGCCGGCTACGACGATCTGCCGCACAGCCTTGATGCTGCGCTGCGCGCCATGGAGGGCAGCGAATTGGTCGCCGAAACCCTCGGCGAGCACACGTTCGACTTCTTTCTCCGGAACAAGCGTGCTGAGTGGGCCGACTACCGAGGGCAAGTGACCCCGTTCGAGCTGTCCCGATACCTGCCCGTGCTCTGAGGTCGCCGGCCTGTGCCCGGGATCGTTGCGCTCATCCAGCCGTTGCTTCGTGGCTGACCGGATAGCCACGCTTGGCAACGGTGAGTAGTACGGCGGAGTCTTCGAGGGCAACGAGCGCGTGCAGGGCAGCGGGCACGATGAGGAGATCGCCGGGTGACCCCTCCCAGGCGACATCCCCGGTGGTGAGCCGAACCCGTCCCTGTAACACGTGCACGGTGGCCTCGCCTGGGTTCTCGTGCTCGTCGAGCCGCTCGCCGGAGGCCAGCGCGATGACGGTCTGGCGCAGCACGTGTTCATGACCCCCGTACACGGTGTGCGCACTGCGCCCGCTGGAGGCATCGCGGGCCAGTTTCAGCTGTTCACGGGCGAGGGCGGTCAGCGACGACTTCTCCATGAACGCACCATTCCATACCGGCGTCCCCTGTTAGCGTGCCAAGCATGGCCGACGGTGAGGTTCCCCGAGGCGGGGGTCCGAGTCGGGACGAACTGACCGTTTCCGCGCCGTCGCAGGTCAAGCCCGAGTCGCTTCGAGGCTTCCGAGCGCAACTGACCAAGGGCAAAGACGCCGTGGATCTGAACCGCCCCGGCGTGTCCGGAGACTTAGGTGGTTGAGACCCCAGCTCCGGTCTGGGCTGAGTGTTGACGGTAGTAGATCTGCTCGTATTCGACGGGCGGCATGTCGAAACAGGCCGAGTGCAGGCGGCGGTGG
>JACCUF010000379.1 GCA_013811975.1 Geodermatophilaceae bacterium
CGGCTTCCGGGATGCCGAGCTTGTCGTAGGTGTTCTTGATGTCGGCAGGCAGGTCGTCCCAGCTGGTCGCCTGCTTCTCGGTGGAACGGACGAAGTACTTGATGTTCTGGAAGTCGATCCCGGACAAATCCGAACCCCAGGAGGGCATCGGCTTCTTGTCGAACAACTTCAAGCCCTTCAGGCGTCGCTCGAGCATCCACTCCGGCTCGTTCTTCAGCCCGGAGATGTTGCGCACCACACTCTCGGAGATTCCCCGCGCGGCAGTGGCTCCGGCGAGATCTGAGTCGGCCCAGCCGAACTTGTACCGGCCGAGCGCATCGATCTGCTCGTCCTGGGTCAGCGGAGTCGTCGTGGTCATGCGGGGTTCCTCCCGGTGGAGACGTACGGGACAGGGCTGGGCTGGTCTTCGGTGCGCTGCTGGGCCTGGCTGCGGTGCGCGGCAGAAATCTCAGCCGATGGGATGTTCGTGGTGCAGACGGAGTCACCGCGAGCAATGGTGGCAAGGCGTTGGACGTGAGTGCCGACCAGACGGCTGATGACGGCGGTTTCGGCCTCACACAGCTGAGGGAACTCCGCAGCGACGTGCGCAACCGGACAGTGGTGCTGACAGAGCTGGCCGCCTCCGGCCAAGCCCGAGGCGGTGGCAGCGTAACCCTCTCGGGACAGCGCTCCAGCCAGCGCCTGAGCACGGTCGAACCGGTCAGGTCCAGCGGCGGTGACGGCTTGGGCGCAGCGCTCTTCGAGCCCGGCAAGCTGGTCCTGTGCGAAGGCGGTGACCGCCTCCGCACCGCCGCTGCGAGCAAGGTGGCGCAGGGCGGCTACCGCGAGGTCGTCGTAGGCGTGCGGAAAACGCTCCCGCCCAGCGGTGGTGAGCGCGAATCGCCGCGCCGGCCGCCCTGGACCACAACTGGTCTTGTGCGGGTCGGTATGTCCCTCGATGCGACCCTGGGACTCCAGCGCGTCGAGGTGTCGGCGGACAGCGGCTGGCGAGATGCCTAGCCCACGAGCGAGATCTGCCGCGCTCAGCGGACCCTCGCGCCAGAGCGTGCCGATGACCCGATCACGCGTACGGCCGTCATCGGCGCCGCTTCGGCCCAGGTCCGGCCGGGGCCGGGTGAGCGTTGCAACGGATTCCACAACAACAGTGTGACGTATTTCCTGGAAGGCTTCCAGTAAGGCTGTCCTTACCTGAAGTGGTCGTTTCGCCGTGGACGATGCAGCCTAGTCTTGGCCCATGCCCGCAGAGGTCGCCGAGAGCCTCGCTCCCCCGCCCGTGGAAGCCGTGTTCGGCATCTCATTGTCGCGCGTCACACTGATCAATCTGAGTGCACAGGTCGGGATAGTGCTGTCGGGTGGCGCGGTCCGACTGACCGGCTCCGGCCTCGGTTGCCCCACCTTCCCGTCCTGCACCGACGAAGACTTCTTTCCGACCCCGGAACTGGAGATCAACGGGGTCATCGAGTTCGCCAACCGCACGTTGACCGGCGTGGTCGGAGTGATCGCCCTGGTGACGTGGTACGCCGTCTGGAGACTTCGCCGGCGGGACCTGTTTCTCAGTGCGTTCGGCGTCCTGCTGGGCATCGTGGGTCAGGTGCTGCTCGGCGGCGTGACCGTGCTGACCGGGCTGAACCCATGGACGGTCGCCGCGCACTTCCTGGTCTCGATGGCTCTTGTCGCGACCGCCACCCGGCTACATCTCCGATCGCGTGAGCCGGCTCTCGTCCGCGCGCGGTTGAACGGACCACGCCGCTTGCTGGTGACGGCCATCGCCGCAGACCTGGGCCTCGCTCTTGTCCTGGGGACGGTGACGACCGGGAGCGGCCCGCACAGCGGGGACCCCGAGGCAGGCCGTACCGGCCTGGATGTCGCGATAATGAGCCGGATCCACGCCGAGTCGGTCTATCTGCTGATCGGCCTGACGATCGTGCTGATTCTGTTGACCCGAAACGGCCCGCAAGCAGTCAATCGCGCCGCCTGGTGGGTACTGGCCGCCGAGGTCGTCCAAGGTGTCATCGGGATCACCCAGTACTTCACGGATCTGCCCAGGCCGCTCGTCTCGGCGCACATGCTCGGCGCTGCACTCCTCGTGGTCGCGACCGCGCGCCTGTGGTTCCTAGCCCTCAGCCCGCTACCAGGAGCGTCGCGTCCTGACGCGCTTGCCCGGCCCGAACCTGGACAGGGGGAATCCGCTGTGGGACATGCGAACGACAGTGGGCGATGAGGGCGAGCGGCTCGCGGGAGGCAACGTAGGCGGCGCTTGCTGGGTCGGCGAAACCGTCCGCCGGTCCACTGGGCCGTGGACGCCAGCAGTGCTGATGACGATGTCGAGGCTGTTGCGGCCTGGGACAGTACGGATACATGCAAGGTGTCAGGGCTTGAGGCCAGTCGCGTGACGCGGCTCGTACAGACCGATCTCGGCGCCACTGGGCAATCGGATCCGGGTGCAGAAGCCGTAACCCACATCGGCGACCGGGCCGGTCTTGACT
>JACCUF010000404.1 GCA_013811975.1 Geodermatophilaceae bacterium
AGTCCGACCATGGCCTTCTCTGCGGCCGCCGCGTCGACCCGCTCGACCACGAAGCCCATGTGAATGAGGACCCACTCGCCGGGCTGCAGATCCTGGTCGTCCTCATCGAGCATGCCGAGATTGACCCGGCTCTGGCCACCGACGATGTCGACGAGAACCAACTGGTCGCCGTAGCCCTCGACTCTTTCCACCACTCGACCGGGAATACCCAGGCACATGGTCAACCTCCCTGTTTGCTCGGGTCCGACTGGTTGGCGAAGACCCGTTCGACAAGCAACGACCGTACGGTGTCGGCGGCCACAGGGACAGCGGCGGCCACCGGCGCCGACAGCCCCATGCCCTCCTCGAGATCGGCGGGAGTGCAGCCGACCACGTAGGTCGGCGGCAGCGTCCCGCCGAGTGCCTCGAGACTCCCGAGAACCGCGACCGGGTTCATCCCGTGCGCGTCGAACTCACCCTCGCCTAGATCTTCCGGACCGACGTGGAGCACCGTGATGGTGCCCGGTTCCCCGTCACCGGGCAGAGCATCCACGATGACCAGCGCATCCACGCCGTCCAACAAGTCGTAGGCGAGGTGCATGCCCCGGATCCCATAGTCGACCAGCCGTACGCCATCAGGCAACCCAGCCGTGCCCTCGGGGCGGGACATCATCTGGCGGACGACCTCCGGCCCGAAGCCGTCGTCACCGAAGAAGATGTTCCCGATGCCCGCCACGAGGACGCGCGTCGTCACCTCGATCGCTCGACCGTTACCTTCAGTCTTCGGACTTGTTCTCGCCCCGGCCCGTTCCGCTGTAGTGATCAGGTCCCACCATGTCCGGGTCCATGTCGGTCTCGGGCATGTCGCTGGCCGGCTGCTCGTCGGCCGGCGAAGCCTCGGCGCCGCGCGGCGTGTCCTCCTTCGGCTCTGCCTTCAGATGGTCACTCTCCACCGGTCCGGTGGCTCCACCGACGGCGGCACCGTCCTTGTGCATGCCCTCCGGACCGTCGACGTCGGCAGACTCTCTGCGTCCGTCGTACGGCGGTACTGCACTGCCTTCGGTATCCGGGTTGTCCGGGTTCGGGCTGGTTGTCATTGGAATCTCCTTGTATGGGGAAGGTAGGCCGTCAGTTGCTCGGCGCGTGTGGCATGTCCTGGTGATCGCTGCCTTGGGAATCCACCGAAGTGTCGTCCCCCGTCGTGCCTTCGGGGCGATCTGCCGGTCCTTCACCGGGCGCGTAGCCCTCATCACGTGAGCCGGGCTCGCCCCGCTCGCCCTGAGGCTCCTCGTCCATGTGCACTGCCGGCTTCGCGTCGTCCTGCTGTCCTGCGGGCATTTCGCTCTCTGTCATCGTTGCTCCTTCGATGGATGGCGCTACATATTCCGAATTTTCCGATACCGCCGGATGTCCGGGATGGACCGCAGTCCGACGAACAACGCGACCAAAACGATGAGGCCCAGCACCACGAGGGTGACAATTCCTACGTACTCCACAATCAACCTCCTCTCACGACAATCGACGATCCTCGGATGGGCCTAGCTCGCCGTCCCAGCCGATGGTTGCGCCAGTGGCTCGAGTTCCTCAGGTGCGAAATAGAGATAGCGGCCGTACCAGTCATGCATGTCAGCGGCCGGATCGTCCACCAGCACTACCGCAACGTGGACGTTCCCGTCGACATCAGAGAGCACCGCCGTGACCCGAGCCGTCTGATCGGCGAAGAACATGTCCTGTGCATCGGCGCGGACTGAGGGGTGCACCCGCACCAGGCTGTCCTTGGAGACGCTGACACCGTCGATCATCACCGAGTCCACATCGGGCTGGACGCTCGCGTCCGCAGCCGGATCCCACCAAGGCACGTCTCCGGTCTCGAACAATGGCGGGTCGAGGTTGCGAAGGTCAGCTTTATCGGATGAGTCCGCCGATGGAGTGCTGAATACCGGCACGTCGAGCATCGACAGCTCGGTGCCCAGGGCGGTCTGCGCGGGCGGCGCACCGAATGGCGGCGGGTCGAAGGCACTCATCTCGGCGGCCAGGGCGGCGTCTAGCGCAGCGTGCGGATCACGCAGGATGCCATGCAACGCCTGAAGGGTTTCCGGCGACATCTGATCGCAGCGGTCGATGATCTCCGCTGCCCGGGGGTCGGTCGCCCGCGCCTCGGCCTTTTCCTGATCCGTCAGAGTCATCACCCGGAGGGTGAGGATCTCGTCGATCTCGGTGGAGTCGAACAGCGCACCAGCGCTCTGATCAGCTATCTCCGGGTAGTCGTACAAGATGATCGGCGAAGCCAGAACGACGTCGGTGTCCCCCGGGGAACCGGCCAGCACCGGCCAGCATCGGTGCTGCTGGCAGGACGCCGCGGCCTCGCGGGCGTCGTCGGGTGGCTCGAGCAACGAAACGAACTCGGCGTTGTCCGCGCTGACCAGGAGGTGGGCGCCGATGAACGATCCACGGATGGCCTGGTCCTTGTCCGTCACCGGCGTGGCGGCGACGTTCTCGACAGACAGCGAGAGCCGGATGAGACCGTCGAGCGGGGTGGCGGTGACAGTGACCGCGGCGGCAAGCGGCCACCGGCGTCGCACCACCCGCGCCACGACTCGTCCGGCCTCGTCGTGCAGCAGTTCGTTGTCTTCACCGCCGGAGACCTCGACCGGCAACACGCGGGTGGGGTCGAGCTCGGTCAGTTGGCAGGTGTCGAGCACGAGCTCGTGTTCGGTTGTCTCATCCCAGGTCATCCAGGTCTGGGTTCCGAGACGGAACTCCTCCACGGGAGTGAAGGTCTTGCTGTCCACGTCGTCGGCCTGCTGCACTTCGCGGGTCTGCAGCTGGAGAAAGCGCAGCCGTACGGTGATCGAGGCATCGGAGCCGCATCGCATCAGGCACTGGGCCTGCATGTCGGGTTCTTCTCCGAAGCCACCCGCAGCTGCCCCCGGGGGCCCCAGCACGCCGAACTGCCAACGCACCCGGTTCTTGCTCGACGTCGAACGGTAGGGATAGAGGAGATAGCCCTCGTAGAGGACCGCGTCGGCGACGGTACGAGCCACTTCGAGACTCGACATCGATTGACCCTCGGCTGCGCCCTCGCCCACGGCCGCGCCCTGACTCATGGCTGCGCCGTGACTCATGGCTCCACCACGTCCGAGGCACTGGCGACGTCCGCTATCGCGGCCTTGGCCAGCAGTGACTCCATGGTCTCTTCCCAGTTGGTCAACCCGCGGACGGACTTGTAGTAGGCCAGCGTGTCGATCGTCTCGCGATTCAGTCGCAGCCATCCGGAGTTCGGGAAGTAGTGGTCGATCATGTCCTTCCACACCGAGACCGGGATCTCGTACCTCGACTCACAGTCCCAAGGAACCTGTTCCACGCCGAAGCCGCTCACTCCGCGCGTGAACACCGTTCCGGAGAACAGAAACACGACCGGGATGTTGTCCTCACGCAGGGCATGCAGGTATTTCGACCACGTGACGTCGAAGTCGTACGTGCACGGCATAGCAAGGTCGGCCTCGGTGATGTCGGTGAATCCCTGCACCATCGCGCTGCACTGCATCCACATGAAGGGCTTGAGCGTGTCGAACCAGCGCTCACGAGTGCCGAACATGTCCAGCAGCCCGCTCTCCTCGTCCCCGCTGTAGCGCCGTTTGGCCGGTTCGATCCGCACCTGGCAGCGCAGCGCGATCGCGTGCACCGGCTCGCCGGCCGAGTCCTCGATCCGCAGTCGAGCAGTCAATTGCGGGGCGGCGGCGTACCGCTCGGCGAAGACATCGACGACGGAGAACGTGAGCTTGGTCATGGGGCGGATTGCTCGATCGAGCGCGCCGGTCGACTCTTGGCCGACACCATTTCGAAAAAGCGATCCATCGCGTCGTGAGCGTCCTGTCCGCCGTCGAATCCACGCCACAACTGACGCAGTCCCCCGACCAGTTCGTAGCAGGCATCGATCGGCACGATGTTGCAGGTGTAGTCCGTCCTGCCCTGACCTCCACGCCCACGTTCGGGTGCCCTGATCAGCAGCGCCTCGACATCGGGCTTGATCTGGCCGAGCGCTGGATTGGCCGCCACGACCGCATCCCACGCGTCCAGCGGTAACTCTGACTCAGTCGCCCCGGCCGGACCCGGATAGAAGGCGACGATGCGGTCCTGCACCGAGTTGCGGAACAGGAAAGCCAGACCGACTGGGATCTCGAGTTGGTCCCATTGGCCCGGGCCGAGCGTGAAGTCCGGGAAGGACACATAGTTTTCGGGTACGGCTCGATAGCGAAGCTCGGCACGCTCCTCGGTGAACAGGAGATAACAGCCGCGGCAGGTGCACATCAGCACCCGACTCTCGAGGTTAACCACGTGCTGGTGCATCTCGGCGATCGGCTCTGCGCACATCTCGCAGCGCTCCTCGGTGACCGGCGGCGGCCGGTTGCTGGTGATCCGTCGCAGGACCGACACCGGGGATCCGTTCAGACGTGGACTTCCTGGAGTCACTGCCGATGAGTCAGCCGGCGAGTCGGTCACTGACTCACCGCCGGGACAGCGACGGTGATGACGCCGTCACGAACCAGAAGTGGCAACGGCGCTAGGTGCTCCCCTTCCGCTTCGAGGCAGGCACCTGCTAGCCGTACGTCGTAGTGACTACGGCAAGCGGGACAGCGCAGCACTCCATCGCCGACGGGGTGACCGAGCCGGCGCTCGAGGCTGGCACCGGCCATGCTCGCCGTACAGCGTGGGCAGTGGTCGCGGAAGACGAACAGATCACTGCCGAGACGGCAACCGAGCAGGGACACACCACTCAGCGTGAACCCACCGACCTGGCCGGCCTCCAATTCACTCAGCAGGGGTGCCGGCTCCCAGGCTCCACCCGTCGCTTCCGGCTTCGCTGATCCCAATCGGGAGCGCAGCGAGTCCACCGAGATCAATGGACCCGCGTCCTTGGCGGCGTCGGTCTCGGTGGTATCCACCTCGATGGAGACGATCTCGGGCGCTGCGGCCTCGATCGCCCCTTCGACCGCCAGCGATAACGTCACCGACGACGAGGCGCAACCGTCGCAGCTACCGAGGAGCCGCACCCGCACCACGCCCTCGTCGGTGACCTCGAGAAGCTCGACGTCACCGCCATGGGTGGCCATGTACGGCCGAACGCTGTCCAGCGCGTTTTCCACGCGCGTGGTGACGTCGTACGGGTGCAGCCCGTGTATGAGCAGCAGGCTGGAGACCAGATCGTCGGCAGCTAATGCCGCCAACGCCTGGTCATCCAGTCGGCCGAGGTCATACATGAGTTCCAGCACTCGACCCAGGCCAGCGCCATAGAGATCAGCGACGAGGCGTACCAACTCCTCGGCTCGCTCCCTAGCCACCACCCCCCCGGAGGAGCTGGCGTCGAGTAGAAGCTCTATGCGGTCGCCCACCGCCCGGAGTTCGTCGGCCGGCGGGCTTACGGTCTCTTCGGGTTGCCCCATGTCCCTCCGGTCCCGGCTATTCGCCGGTAACGGACTGGGTCGGCGAGTGCAGTTTCTGTAGTTTCTTGCCCTCGCCGAGGTACATGTGCACACCACAGGGCAGGCACGGGTCGAAGCTACGGACGGTCCGCATGATGTCGATTCCCTTGAAGTGCTCCCGATCGTTCTCCTCGAAGATCGGTTGCCCCTGGATCGCATCCTCGTACGGGCCAGGCGTTCCGTAGGAGTCACGCGGGTTGGCGTTCCACGGCGTCGGCGGGTACGGGTGGTAGTTCGCGATCTTCCCGTCCCTGATGACCAAGTGGTGGGACAGCACGCCGCGCACAGCCTCGGTGAAACCGACACCGATACCTTCCTCGGGCACCGTGAAGGGTTCCCACGTCTTGGTGTTCCCGGCGCGGATCTCCTCCAGAGCCTTCTCGGCGAAGTGCAACGCACAGGCCGCTG
>JACCUF010000417.1 GCA_013811975.1 Geodermatophilaceae bacterium
GCGCCCGGTCGAGCTCGGATCGCTTGTGAGCAAGCCAGCGGTCTGCTACAGCCTTGGTGGCGAACGTGGATGCGGCCGGCACTAGGCGGTGGGTCTCCGGGTCGAGGTAGCGGGCCTGCCAGCGGCCGCCTGGACGCGGTTGGCGAACGGACCCCCAACCGCGTCGTGAACGGGTCATCTGCACTCGCCCCTAGGATGCCGCTGTGTGCCTCTACCGTCCGTTCACTATGGCACATTTATGGCACAGCAGGAGGGCCTGAAACTAAAGGCCAGGTCAGCCCTCGTAGCTCAGGGGATAGAGCAGTGGTTTCCTAAACCGCGTGTCGCAGGTTCGAATCCTGCCGAGGGCACCGAGCGTTCGCGCAGGTAGACGTACAGTTTGGTCCCCCCGCGGCATCCGGGCCTTGATCGCACCACCGGCCCTGTGCGGGGTGCTCCTAGGCGGCGCGCCACCGGGACTGCTCGCCGGAACCTCTGTCTGCGTTGCCACGGCAGCACCCCCCGGACGACGCTGATGACTGCCCAAGCTCGAGAGTTGTTGCAGCGCTGAATTGCGCTGTGCCCGAGGCGAAGGGACCGGTGTCCTATACCGCCGGGACACCCGGGACTCGCATACTCACGCCTAGCGCGGAACCCGCGAAGGGGAGAGCCGTGAAGCCGAGGGGCCTGGTGCTTGCGGCCACGCCCGGCGTGCTGCCGCTAGCGCTGTCCGTTGCGTCCCTCGCGCTAGCCGAGCGAACGGTCCTTCCGGTCTGCGGGATGTTGGGGTGGTCCTCGCCCCGTTGGTCGTAGCTTTTGTCGTTGTCGGTTCCCGGGTGATCCGGCGCAGGCCGGACAACCCGATCGGGCCGCTGTTTTGCGTGGTCGGTTTGTTGCAGGGCGATCACGTGTCGGCAGTACGGGCAATACGGCTTGACCAGGCCCAGCCAACTACCTGCCGGCGCCGAGGCGACCTGGCTCGCCGACATCACCTGGTTTCCGGCCCTTGCCCTACTCGTCGCGGTCGGTGCAGCAGCAACCCTCTTTGGCGCCGTGAACTACTTTCCGTCGGCGCGCAAGGCGAGCCTGAGCCGTTGCAAGCCGTTCAGCACTCGTACCGCGTTTAGTGCAGGGTAAGGCGCGCTGCCGCTCAACGGCCTGGAGATCGCCGTAGCCCCACGCGCACTCAATCCCGTCCACCTGAGGCCATCGCCGCGTCTCGCACCGGGCAGGGTCACGGCATCCGGACTCGCCTCTGAGCCGTCGAGGCTCAGATAGCCGCTGCGCTGCTCCCCGCGGTTATTATCCCGGAATGGATGAGATTGCGAACGCGCCGGAAACGTGCCCTCAGTGCGGCGCGCTCATGGGCGACAAGACTGCGCATTTGGACTGGCATGAGCGGACCCTCGATGTTCGCCTCCGCAAGGTATCCGGGCAGGTCTCCGAGCAGGTCCAGGAGCTTGCCGAGAAGGCGCGCAGACTAGGCGATCGGTCGAACTGACGGCTGCCGTCACAAGAGTGCAAGTGCCGAGACGAAGGCCCGCGCCTCCAGGACGTAGGACAGACAGGACTCCTCGTCGGGCGCAGGAATGCGGACCCACTCCTTCATGGGCCGTCCCGGCCGCGGTGAGCACGGTAAACCCCGGCCGCCGTCGATGAGCGCGTCAACGCGTGACGATGCAAGCTTGACCACGAGGTCGGTAGCGGTGGCGAAGGCGTAGAACTTTTCGGCTGTCTTGAGCCCGGGGGAGCGCCGCATCCGTCCCTCCTCGTCACCGGGGTACATCGGAGTACTCGATGTCCTACGGCCACGAAGACCCGGTCGAGGGAGGGACTTGCAGCTACCGGCACTTCAGGGCTCCCTCGGCTGGCGGCCTCGGCATGGCCAGCCGCAGGAATGTCTCTCGACGTCCCTCCCGATACTGTCGTTCCGGCTGCGTAGCCGGTCCGTCGAGGGACTCGGCGAGTGCCAAGGCTGCCTCTGCGTACCGGCCTTCTCGGCGAGCAGTTCGGCGCGAACCGCGTGCCAGCGGGGACTGCGCGGCAGTTCGGCCAGCATGGAGAGCCCGGTCGCAGGATCGGCCGCTTCGGATGCCGCAACCACCCGGCCCAGGGCGGCGGCGTGACTGCGAGCGATCGAGGTGAGCAGTAGCGTAGAGCCGCATGATCTCCGTCCAGTCGGTGTCGTCCTGCTGGTCGAGGGTCACGACGTCACCATGCTCGTCGAGCCGTGCCGGCCTGCGGGCCTCGGTGAGGAGCAGCAGTGCCAGGACGGCGGCGGGCATCGGCTGATCCGGAAGTAGATCGTGCAGGAGTTCGGCCAGCCGGACCACCTCGGCACAGGCGTCCACGTCGTAGGCGGCACGGCCGTCGACGGGCGCATGGCCGGCCGTGTTGAGGCTGTGGATCACTCCACCACCGCCGGCAACCGGTCGACCAACTCATCCTCGGCCGGCATTTCGGTAGGGGATGTGGGCTGTAGCGATCTTACGCCGAGCCCAGGGCAGGCGCTTCGTCGTGGCGGTGTCATAGGTGAGGAGTACGCTGGCGATCTGCGCCGGCGAGACACCGCACAGTGTCCGCAGAGCTAGGGCAACTCGGGTCGGCGGTGCGAGCGCGGGCTGGCAGCAGGTGAAGATCAGGCGCAGCAGCTCGTCGTGCACGACATCGTCCGGCGGAAGGTCGGACCTCGCGAGCTCTATCATCCGCAGACCGTCGCGCTCCTTGCCCGGGCGGACCCGCTCGCGCCGCAGGCTGTCGATCACCTTTCTGCGCGCGGTCAGCGTGAGCCAGGCCCGCGGCTGTGGCGGCACCCGGGCTTCGATACAGCCGGTTTCAGTTCGGCCGGTCTAGGTCTCCTGTTGCTCGGCTCGGCGCTGATGCTGGCGG
>JACCUF010000430.1 GCA_013811975.1 Geodermatophilaceae bacterium
CAGAGCGTAGTTGCTGATCAGGGTGATTTGGTTGGGGACCAGCAGCGCCGCGATGATGAACAACAGGACAAACGTCCGCCCGCGGAAGCGCAGGAAGGACAGCGCGAAGGCGGAAAGAACGCCGAGGGTGACTTCGACGATGGTCAACACCGTGATCAGCACCGAGTTTCGCAGATAATCGGTGAACGGGACTCCGGTGCGCACCGTGGAATAGCTGTCAAAGGTCACCTGACCTGGGAACCAGGTGACCGGAACCGTGTAGATGTCGGGCCGCTCCTTGAGCGACGAGACGAGGATCCAGTACAGAGGTAGGGCGATGAGCAGGACAACCAGCAGCATCGCGAGGTAACCGCTGATCCGGGCCGCCGGGCTGGTGGTCTGATGCGGAGCCAAAGCGGTCACTTCTCGCGCCCCCGCTCCATGACAAAGACCTGCGCCAGCGTGATCGCGAGCAGGCCGACAAATAAGATCGTGGCGACTGTGGCCCCGTATCCGGCACGCTGGTTGACGAACGTTTCCTGGTAGACCTGATAAACCATCGTCGTCGTACCATTCCCGAGTGGACCGCCACGGGTCATCGTGTGGATGACGTCGAAGACCTGGAAACTGTTGAGCAGCACCGTTATCAGCAGGAAGAACGTCGCGGGCCGTAGCTGGGGCCAAGTCACTTTGCGGAACTTGCTCCAGGTGGAGGCGCCGTCGATCTCGGCCGCCTCGTCGAGTTCCGCGCGCCGGCCCTGAAGTGCCGCGAGATAGATGACGAACGTGTAACCGAGGTTCTTCCAGATGTAGGTCACGGTAACCATGAACAGAGCCCAGCCTGGCTCCTGATAGAAGGCCGGGGCATCCACGCCGGCCCTGCCGAGCAGGTCCTGGATCAGACCGAAGGTCGGATCGAACACGAACTGGAATGCCACTCCGACCGCCGCCCCGGCCAGTACGAACGGCGCGAAGACCATCGAGCGCACCGCATTGCGGCCGAACAATTTCTGGTCAAGCAGCAGAGCAAGGACCAAGCCGAGAACCATGGATCCGAGCACTGCGAAGCCGGTAAACACAACCGTGTTCCACAACACGGTCCCACTGTCAGGACTTGTGAACCACTCGGCGTAGTTGTCCAAGCCGATGAACGTCGCTGTCGGGCTGGAGATGTTCCAGTTCTGGAAGGACAGCCGGATGTTGTCCACCAGCGGGCGGTAGGTGAAGACCACGAGCAGGACGAGGTTGGGCAACAGGAATGCCGTGGCGACCAGGATGTCGCGTCGACGGTGGCCCGAGGGGTGCGCCTCGGCACGCGGTCGCACGACGCCCGGCACGCCGGCGATCGGCTCGGCAGTCATGGCCGTCCACGCTGTCTACGGGTGATGAACACGAGGGGATGCTAGGGGTAGACGAACAAAGTCTGTGACATGAACTGTCGGCGAGTACGAGTAGGCACGGCAGACGTCGTACGGCGTGCCTCATGAACCCCCCATGATCGTTTGCGGTGAGCCGAGCTAATTAGGATGATGACGCTGCGGCAAGGCAGCCTCCGACCCTGCCATGTGGCAGGCTGGGCCAGGTGAGCCGGATGAACGACGTCGGCGGGATGCAGGGCTTCGGCGCAGTCGAGCAGGAGCCCGACGAGCCGCCCTTCCACTCGGACTGGGAGGCGCACGTCTTCGCAATGAATCGCGCCCTGATCGGGCAGGGTGTGTACAACCTCGACGAGTTCCGCGACGCCATCGAGCGGATGGCTCCGCAGCACTACCTCGAATCCTCGTACTACGAGAAGTGGCTGCACGCCATCAGCACCCTGCTGGTTGAGAAGGGCGTGGTAACGGCGGCGGAGGTCTCGGCGGGCGAGCACTCCCATGACTGAACGATTCGCCGCCGGTACGCGGGTGCGGACCAGCCCTACCGATCCGACTCACCACACTCGAGTCCCCCGCTACACACGTGGGGCGACCGGCACAATCGTGGAATCCCAAGGGCTGCATCCTCTGCCGGATGACCGTTCCCGCGGGCTTCCCTGTGAGCCGCTGCCGGTCTACACCGTGCGCTTTGCCGCGCGCGATCTGTTCGACGAGGGGGACCACGCGGTGACCGTGGACATCTGGCAGACGCACTTGACCCCGGTCGACGACGAAGGGGCTACGCCCCATGAGCGGTGACCATCACGGGACCAACTCACACCTGGCCGCCCAGGTACGCCACGTCGAGACGTTGCTCGAGGAGCGTGGGCTCCTCGATGCCAGCGAACTGGACCGGGCCCTGGAGGCCTTCCTCGCCCGGGCCTCGCCGGCCAACGGCGCGCGGGTGGTCGCCCGCGCTTGGCTCGACGACGGATTCCGCTCGCGGCTGCTCGACGATGCGAACACCGCGCTCGCCGAGGTCGACCTCTCGATGGGCGGCGGCCTGCAGGAGCAGCGGCTCAAGGTCGTCGAGAACACCGCCGAAGCGCACAACGTGATCGTCTGCACTTTGTGCTCGTGCTATCCGATCGCCCTGCTCGGGCCCTCGCCCACTTGGTACAAGAGCGAGGCCTACCGCTCCCGGGTCGTACGGGAACCTCGCGCCGTCCTGTCTGAGTTCGGTTTCGACCTGGACCCGGCCACGGAGATCACCGTCTGGGATGCGAGTGCCGAGTCTCGCTACATGGTCTTGCC
>JACCUF010000439.1 GCA_013811975.1 Geodermatophilaceae bacterium
CGCAACGTCCCTTCACGCACGAACCCGAGCTTCTCCAGCACGCGGGCAGATGCCACGTTGCGCGTATCGGTCTCAGCCTGGACGCGATTCAGGTCCAGCGTGTCGAATGCCCACCGCAGCAGAACGCGCGCGGCCTCCGTCGCGTAGCCGTGGCCCCACGCTTCATCGTCGAAGCAGTAGCCCAGCGACGCGCTGCGGTATCCCGGATTCCACCGGTTCAGGCTGCACCAGCCGATGAACGCCCCGTCGGAGACACGATCCACGGCCAGCCGCGCCCCGGTGCCCCCCTCTGCCATCTGCCGGCAAGCCGTGATGAACCGCTCGGCCCGCACGCGTTCGCTCCACGGCGGAGCGTCCCAGTAGCGCAGCACGTAGGCGCTGCTGTGCAGCGCGAAGAGGTCGTTCGCATCCGCGTCGTCGAACGGACGCAGTCGAAGGCGAGCGGTGTGCAGCGTGGGGGTGGGCAGCGACATGTGCGTCATGTTCCCTCTCGTGATTGGTGGCCGATCAACCAGACATCCGATGTCGGCCACTCGCAACGGGTCTTCTCGGCGGGTGGGCAGAACCACGTGTCCGCTCATCGGCCAGATCCGGTAAACCTTGACGGATTGCTGCTCGACGGTCGGTTCCGTCGAGGTGCTCAGGCCGCACTTCGGCGCTGGTGAGTGTCCCAGACCGGGATCGGGTATCGGCGCCGCTGCCGAGCATCAAACGCCTCAGCGGGGCATAAGGCGTCCGTCGCCCCCGGCCCGACCGGCGCGGCCTCTCAGGGTTTACCCCTGGATGCGCTCGACTCCCAGCTGCGACGCAATGGATCGCTACCTGCCGTCAGGGTGTCTCGCTCGCTCCGCCGGAGTGAGTCGATGCGTCATACCAGCGCACGACTCGCAGTGCTCTGAGGGTGTTCCAGCGGCTCGGCGTGCCATCGGGTTCCTCGAACCGGAAGTGGACCGCGCCGGGATGTGTGTTCTCCAACAGCCAGCGCCCATCGGCCTGGCGCTTGGCGCGGACTTGCTCGATCGCCTCAACCAGCCGCGGATCGGGTGTGCCGCCACGCAGGGCGAAGTAGTCCGTGGCCTTGAGCACGTCGTAGTGCCAGCGTGGAGGGTAGGAAAACTGGAGCCACCGCGGGTTCACCACCTCGCCGGCGCGCAACGACCGGAACAAGTGGCGCCGGAGTAGGTACTCCTCGCCGTTCCTGCGAGCCCGGCGGACCTCGTCGGATCCGCCGGTGTGGCGCTCCCACCTCAGCAGAGCGTTGACCACGTCCAGGGTGCTCGCGAAGGATCCCGGCGCCGGACGTGCCTCGGCCCAGCAGTTCCAGCCGCCGTCCGGCATCTGGTCGGCCACGAGCCGCTGCACCACCGGTTCGACATCGACGCCCAGGTAGGTGCCGATCAGGATCGTGCCGGCGTTGATGCAGCAGTCGACTTCCCCGGCGAAGAACGGCAGCCCGTCGTACTCCCACCGGCAGTTGCGGGCGACCAGCTGTGCAGTCTCCTGCATCACCGCGCTGTCTGGCGGTACGCCCAAGTGGCACAGGTCGAGCAGCACCGGGTATGTCGCGGTCCACGGTTGCTCCGGTTCCTCGCCGGGCTGCTCGGCTATCGCCTCGGTCGATTCCACGTCGGGTGACGGGAAGGGCGGGGGCGGCTCACCGGCAGCCAGGGCCTGCGCGGTGCTCGCGGCGAACGCCGCAGTGCGCGGGAAGCAGGCCCCGTCCGCCCACTGCCCGTCCGTTGCCCGCAGCGCCAGCAGCCAGGCAGCCCATCCCTCGTGTTCCACCCGTGCTCGCTCGGCCGCCACCTCGACCTGTGGGGCGTCGACGATGTCGCGCAGCACCTGCCAGCGGATCGCCGGATCGCCCTGCAACAGCCACTGCACAACCGGATCGTCCTCGGCCGCCGGTGGCGTTCGGGGGACGTCAGGGCCATGCCTGTCCATCGGCGTTTCCACCCTGGCACCCTAGTCGGACGCAACGTCGTAAGGGGGACAGGCGAAGGCGCCAGGTACCCACCCCGAGGCCAGATCGCTCCCTGAAGCCCCGAGCCACCAAGGCCCGCGGAGGTCCCGCATGCCGAACCCGCATCGAGAAAGAGCCAGGTCAGCACAGCAAGTCAGCGGGCATGTCCCGCAAGCCCTGTCCGGTGACGGTTCTCATGGAGGTCCCCATTGCGGGACACGGTGCCGAGCAGCCGACAAGCGGGTGAAGGCCAAACGGCGGCGGCCTCGATCGGTTGGAGACCGACCCGCAGCAAAAGCACCTGCACCCAACGTCCTCAACTCGGCA
>JACCUF010000450.1 GCA_013811975.1 Geodermatophilaceae bacterium
TGCAACGCCTGTGGGTCGCGGCCGCGGAGGCAGGTATCCCGTTGGCACTTCCTCGGCCGGGTCAGCGGATCACGAATGCCCATCCGCCGCCGATCGAGGACTGGTGGACCGCGCTGGCCAGGACATAGTCCTGCGGGGCCTGTAACCCACCCGGTCGCCGCGTCAGCGGCAGAAACGTCACACCGTTTCGGATGACCGGGCCGCGGCCCGTAGGCGCCGGTAACGAGCTCAGCGGAGCAGTTTGGACATCCGGCGGTCCGCCAGGGGTTTACCTCCGGTCTGGCATGTCGGGCAGTACTGCAACGAGTTGTCAGCGAAGGAAACCTCACGGATCGTGTCGTCGCAGACCGGGCACGGCAGGCCGGTACGGGCGTGCGCCCTGAAGCCAGAGCGCTTCTCCGACTTCAGCTTTGCCGCGTCTTGCCCGATCGAGCGGTTCACGGCGTCGGTAAGCTCCTCCTGGATGGCGGCGTGCAGCGCCGCGACCTCGGCTTCCTCGACACGATCGGTCATTTTGAACGGTGACAGCTTCGCGGTGTGCAGGATCTCGTCGGAGTAGGCGTTCCCGATCCCCGCCATCACCCGCTGGTCGGTGAGCGCGCCCTTGAGCTGGACTCGCCTGGCCGCGAGCAGCGCCGCGAGTTCGGGTTCGGTCACCGACAGCGCGTCGGGGCCGAGCCGGGCAACCCCGGGAACCTGAGCCGGATCCCGTACGACGTAGATCGACAATCCTTTGCGCGTCCCGGCCTCGGTCAGGTCGAATCCCGCTCCCGCTGATGGATGTTCGTCGGGGTCTTCGCGCTCGGCGAGGTGCACCCGCATCGCCAGCGGCCCCTTGCCCGGCCGGGGCGGAGCGGCGGGCAGGTCCTTTCGCCAGTGCAACCATCCACCGCGGGCCAGATGCACGATCAGGTGCAGCCCGCTCACGTCCAGGTCGAGGAACTTGCCGTGCCGAGCCGCGCCGGTGATCTCCAGTCCGGCCAGTGACGTATGCGGTGGATCGAAGGTCTTGATCGCGGCTATCTCGGCGAGGTCCAGGCGCGTGATCACTCGGCCCACTGCCTCCGCACGCAGGTGATGGGCGAGAGCTTCGACCTCAGGCAGCTCCGGCATCGCATCGATTCTGCCCCACCGTTTACCGGATATGGGCCAAGATCGAGCCAGCTCCACGATCGTCCGGCTCACCGCCACCTGCCACGAAGCGTCACATGCACCTATCCGGCCGGCGGAAGAGTGCAGTTGACGACTCGCGACGAGCCAACGTTTCTGGGGACAGCGGCGACGGGCGATCAGCGGCTACGTGCGGCCGTCGCAGCGCGGGCGGCATCGGCTACGGCTCCGGCCACCGCCTTGTGTACGGCGGAGTCGAACACACTCGGCACGATATAGCTCGCGTTGAGCTGATCGTCGGTCACCACTGCGGCCAGGGCATGGGCGGCCGACAGCAGCATCTGCGAACTGATCTCCGTCGCACGCGCATCGAGCAGACCGCGAAAGACCCCAGGAAAGGCCAGCACGTTGTTGATCTGGTTGGGCAGGTCTGATCGGCCCGAAGCGATGACCGATGCGTACGGCCGAGCAGCCACCGGGTCGATGTCCGGTGTCGGGTTGGCCAGCGGGAACACCACAGCCCGGTCAGCCATCACCTCCAAAGCCTTGGCCGGCAGCACATTCCCTGCACTCACGCCGATGAACACGTCAGCCCCGACCAAGGCGTCGGCCAGTCCGCCGCGCTGGCTGGTCGGGTTCGTACGCTGTGCCAGTTCCAGCTTGGCCGGAGACAATTGGTCGTCGTCTCGGCACAGGATGCCTTCGCGATCCCAGACGGTCACGTCGGTGACACCGGCAGCGAGCAGTAGCGTGACGATCGCCGTGCCAGCAGCACCGGCCCCGGCCACCACGAGCTTCACATCACCGATCTCCTTGCCCACCACCCGGAGTGCGTTAGTCAGGGCAGCGAGAACGACGATCGCCGTACCGTGCTGGTCGTCGTGGAAGACCGGAATGGAGAGCGACGCCCGTAACCGTCGTTCGATCTCGAAACACCTTGGGGCCGCTATGTCCTCGAGGTTGATCCCACCGAAGGCGGGCGCGATGATCTCGACCGTCCGTACGATCTCGTCGGCGTCCTGGGTGTCCAGGCAGATCGGCCATGCGTCGATGTCGGCAAAGCGCTTGAACAGCGCTGCCTTCCCCTCCATCACCGGTAGTGCGGGGCCCGGCCCGAGGTTGCCGAGCCCGAGTACGGCGCTGCCGTCGGTCACCACGGCGACACTGTTGCCCTTGATGGTCAATCGCCGTACGTCGTCCGGATTCTCGGCCAATGCGAGACAGACCCGGGCGACCCCCGGCGTATAGGCCATCGACATGTCGTCGCGGGTCTTGAGCGGCACCCGGGAGGCGACGGCGAGCTTGCCTCCCAAGTGCAGCAAGAACGTACGGTCACTCACCTTGCCGACGGCAACACCTTCGACGGTGCGCAGGACCCCGACGATCTCCTGGGCATGGGTTCCGTCGGCCGCCGAACAGGTGACGTCGACGACGAGCCCGTCCGGGCGGGAATCGACCACGTCGATCGCGGTGACCGCGCCACCGGATGTGCCGACCGCGGTGGCGATCCGGCCGATGCTTGCCGGGTCCCCATCTGCCGTCAGGCGGACGGTGATCGAGTACGACGCTCCGGTGACCAGGCCCCGGACAGCCGGCGCAGCTGCGGGGTGCGTGGATGGGGGTGCGGGCACCGCGGTGGGTTGCGGAGCAGTGTCTGCCACCGAGGGGTCGCTCATAGCCGGCCAGTCTGCCGCACCGCGTAGTCGGCGCGCAGACCGTACGATCACCCGACGATGACCGAGGCCATGGCGCCGATCCGGGTGCTGCTCGCAGAGGACAGTTACGTCGTCCGCGAGGGCGTTCGAGCGCTGATCGAGACCCAGGACGAGCTGGAACTGGTCGGCACCTGTGCTGATCTTCCGGAGCTGATGGCCGCAGTCGACGAGCTGGGCCCCGACGTGGTGCTGACCGACATCCGAATGCCTCCGACGCAGACCGACGAAGGAGTACGCGCCGCGCAGTGGATGCGCCGTGAGCACCCACAGATCGGGGTGGTCGTCTTGTCGCAGTACGTCGAGGCGGACTACGCGGTGCGACTGTTCGAGGACGGCTCCGGGGGGCGCGCCTATCTGCTCAAGGAACGGGTAGGCGACGTCGAGGACCTGGTCCAGGCGATCCAGCAGGTGCACAACGGCGGTTCAGTCGTGGATCGGGCCGTCGTCGACGCCTTGATC
>JACCUF010000458.1 GCA_013811975.1 Geodermatophilaceae bacterium
CGCCGCGGAGGCGAACGTCACAGCACTCCTTGACGTGTGCGTGCGCGACCGAACCCCGCAACGACGGATCAGGCAGCGGGCTGAGCGATGTTGACCATCCAACCGATGCCGAACTGGTCGGTGACCATCCCGAACTCATCGCC
This sequence comes from Geodermatophilaceae bacterium, assembly GCA_013811975.1. GTDB lineage: Bacteria > Actinomycetota > Actinomycetes > Mycobacteriales > Geodermatophilaceae > JACCQS01. The sequence goes on from JACCUF010000458.1 coordinate 144, forward strand.
CCACATCTGCTTCTCCAGCGGGACAGACACCGAGCCGCCGTCGGACAACTTCGACCAGTAGCCGCGCAGCTCGTCGGCATCGTCGCCGCTCAGGCTCACCGCGATGTTGTCTCCGGGATTGTGTGCGTGCCAGGCGGGGTGTCGGCGCCCATCAGCGTGAATCCGCCGTCGGTCTCAAGTTGGCCGTGCATGATCTTGTCAGCTTCCGGGGAGTCCGGCGGGCCGAATTCCCCGAAGGTGTTCAGCGTCACGCTGCCGCCGAAGACGCTCCGGTAGAAATCCATAGCCTCTCGCGCGTTGCCGGGGAAGCTGATGTACGGGTTGAGTCGGGATGCCATCAAAACTCCTTGCTCCAGGACAAAGGCCTATACTTTCAGGCCAGCAGGGCGGCGACAACGGGCCCAGCGTGCCCGGTCCCGTGGCACTCGCAAGAGCCTAAGCTCCCGGAGCAGATCAGCGATCGCGGAAAGCGTCCATGATCTGCTGGGCGGCCAGTGACGGGGTGAGTTCTCCTGCTTGCACGGCGCGCTCCATCTCCGGTGCCAGGTCGCGTACGGCCGGGTGCTCCCGTAGGTCGTGCTCGAGGGTGTCGCGGACCATCCGCCAGGTCCAGCTCACCTGCTGGCGCTGACGCCGCCGCTCCAACTCTCCGTCGGCGGCCAGCTGCTCCTGATGGGCCACCACCTTCGCCCAGACCTCGTCGAGCCCGGTGCCCTCCGTGGCCGAACAGGTGAGGACCGGTACCTGCCAAGCGGTTCCGGACCCACGTAGCATGCGGATCGCTCCGGCAAGTTCGCGCGCGGCCCGGCGCGCGTCGTCGGCGTGCGGGCCGTCGGCCTTGTTCACAGCGATGACGTCGGCGATCTCGAGGATCCCGCGCTTGATCCCCTGCAGCTGATCACCGGTACGGGCTAGCGTGAGATAGAGGAACGTGTCGACCATGTCCGCGACCGCGACCTCGGACTGCCCGACACCAACGGTTTCCACCAGCACGATGTCATACCCGGCCGCTTCGACGACGACCATCGACTCCTGAGTGGCCTGCGTAACGCCGCCGAGCGTCCCGGCGGTGGGGGCCGGCCGGATGAAGGCCGCGTCATTCACAGCCAGGCGCGACATCCGGGTCTTGTCCCCGAGGATCGAGCCCCCGCTGCGCGTCGAGGACGGGTCGACGGCAAGGACAGCCACCCGATGTCCAGCCGCGGTCAGCGAAGTCCCCAGGGCATCGATGAACGTTGACTTCCCGACGCCGGGAACGCCGCTGATCCCGACCCGGCGAACTGACCCCGCGTGCGGCAGCAGGGCACCAAGCAGCTCCTGGGCCTGCGCACGATGATCACCACGCCGGGACTCCACCAGAGTGATCGCCCTGGCCACCGCCGAACGGGAGCCAGCCAGCACCCCCTCGGCCAGCTCGGCACCGCTGTCATTCATGGGCGGGGCGCTCGTGGGCTGATCGCGCCGTTATCGCGAAAACCGCGCGATTGCGGGCGTGAATCGCGCCGTTTTCGCGATAACCGCGGGAATCGGCAGGACTCACCGATGGCCCAGGCGCTCGGACAGCGTGACGAGCAGGTCCTGCGCGGCCGTGGCGATGACCGTGCCTGGCGGGAAAATCGCAGATGCGCCGGCTGCCTCGAGTTCGGCGAAGTCACCTGGCGGAACGACGCCGCCGACAACGATCAGGATGTTGTCAGCCTCCATCTCGGCCAGCGCGGCCCGCAGTGCAGGCACGAGAGTGAGGTGCCCCGCGGCCAGTGAGTTGACCCCGATGATGTGGACATCGGCCTCAACGGCTTGCAGTGCCACCTCTTCCGGAGTCTGGAACAGCGGACCGACGTCGACGTCGAAGCCAAGATCGGCGAAAGCTGTCGCGATGACTTTCTGACCACGATCGTGGCCGTCCTGGCCCATCTTGGCCACAAGTATCCGGGGCCGGCGACCTTCGGCTCGCTCGAATTCCTCGGCCAGCTGCCGGGTCCTTTCGATGTTGTCCATGGTCCCCGCCTCGTCTCGGTAGACACCGGTGATCGTGCGCACGGTGGCCCGATGCCGGCCGTACACAACCTCCAGCGCGTCAGAGATCTCGCCGACCGTGGCCTTCGCCCGTGCTGCGTCGATCGCCAGGGTGAGCAGGTTGTCGGACAGGGCCGAGCCGCGCCGCCCTTCATACGCCGCCCAGGCAGCATCGGTCAGCTTTCCGAGCGCCGCCTCACACGCCGCCGAATCCCGTTCCACACGAAGCTTTTTCAGCGCAGCCACCTGCTGCGCCAACACATTTGCATTGTCGATTTTCAGGCCATCGATGTCCTCATCGGCGTCCACGCGGTACTTGTTCACGCCGATCACCGGCTGGCGCCCGGAGTCGATCCGAGCCTGGGTACGGGCGGCGGCCTCCTCGATCCGGAGCTTGGGCAAGCCCTCCTCGATCGCCTGGGCCATCCCGCCGGCGGCCTCGACCTCCTCGATGTGGGCCCACGCTCGCCGAGCCAGGTCGTAGGTCAACTTCTCGACGTAGGCCGAGCCGCCCCAGGGGTCGATGACCCTGGTGGTCCCGGACTCCTGGGCCAGCATCAATTGGGTGTTTCGCGCGATGCGGGCCGAGAAGTCGGTGGGCAGAGCAAGAGCTTCGTCCAGAGCGTTGGTATGCAACGACTGGGTGTGACCCTGGGTCGCGGCCATCGCTTCCAGGCAGGTCCGCACCACGTTGTTGAAGACGTCCTGTGCGGTCAGCGACCACCCCGAGGTCTGGCAGTGCGCCCGAAGCGAGAGCGACTTGTTGTTCGTGGCCCCCGCCGCTGCGACGAGCTTGGCCCAGAGCAGGCGCCCGGCCCGCAGCTTGGCGACCTCCATGAAGAAGTTCATGCCTACCGCCCAGAAGAAGGACAGCCGCGGAGCGAAGTCGTCGATGTCCAAGCCAGCCGCCTGACCCGCCCGGATGTACTCCATCCCGTCGGCCAGCGTGTAGGCGAGCTCCAGGTCGGCGGTCGCACCTGCCTCCTGCATGTGATAGCCCGAGATCGAGATGGAGTTGTATTTCGGCATCTTCTGTGAGGTGTAGCTGAAGATGTCGCTGACCACCTGCATCGACGGGCCCGGAGGATAGATGTAGGTGTTTCGAACCATGAACTCCTTGAGGATGTCGTTCTGGATCGTTCCCGAAAGTTGTTCGGGGGCAACGCCTTGCTCCTCGGCGGCGGCAATGTAAAGCGCGAGCACGGGGAGAACTGCGCCGTTCATCGTCATGGACACCGACATCTCGTCCAGCGGTATGCCATCGAAGAGTTGGCGCATGTCGAGGATCGAATCGATCGCGACTCCTGCCATCCCGACATCGCCGGGCACCCGAGGGTGATCGGAATCGTAGCCGCGGTGGGTCGGCAGGTCGAAGGCGACCGACAGGCCCTTCTGTCCGGCCGCGAGGTTGCGCCGGTAAAAAGCATTAGAGGCTGCTGCTGTGGAGAACCCCGCGTACTGGCGGATCGTCCAGGGCTGGGTCGTGTACATCGTCGGGTAGGGGCCCCGCAGGTAGGGCGGGATGCCCGGGAAGGTGGCGAGGAAGTCCAGATCGGCGAGATCGTCCCCGGTGTACAGCGGTGGCACCGTGATCCCCTCGGGCGTGAGCCAACTGGCCTCGGCGACGCGTCGTCCGGTCGCGGATTCGAATTCCTTGGCCCACTCGGCCGGCCCAGGAGCATCCGCCGGCAACGGACCGAGCGCGACGTCGCAGAAGTTCGGAATCCCCGGGCTCATGACTCACCTCCGTCGTTTCCCAGGCCCAGCGCGTCGAGCACCGCACCCAAGACGGCCAGCGCATCACATCCGGGGAAGACATGTCCATCGATGCGAGTGAGATCACCGGTCGCGTCCGCTGAGTCGGCGATCCAGATCTGGGTCGCCCCCGCCGCGGCCAACTCATCGCTGAGTGCGTCTGCCCGCTGGCCGTACGCCTCGTCCGTGCCGCACAGGCACACCACCGACGTCCCAGACCCCGCGAATGCTGACACGATCGCCGAGTCCTGTCCATCATCGCGGCCGTTGGAGGGTGTCTCCAGTCCGCCGGACTGGAAGAGATTGGTGGCAAAGGAAGCACGAACCGCAGAGGCAGCGATGGATCCGAGTGTGGCCAGGAATACCGCAGGCCGCGCATTCCGTTCGGCTGCAACGATATCGACTCGGTCGCGAAGGGCCTCGAAGTCCCCCGCGGCTCGTACGACCGGCAGAGCGGATCGAACCGATGCTGACGTTGCAGGCGGAGCGGGCGCGCGTACGGGCAGCTTCTCGGTCAGGTTCGGGAACTCGCTCACCCCGGTGATCACCTCCGTCCGTTGCACCAACCCGTCCCGGCGGTCCGCCCATACCGACCCAATACGTTCGGCAATCAGGCCTGCGGACATGGCCGAAGCCAGTCCGCCGGCCCGCTCGATCTCGGTGAACCAGTCCCATGCAGCGGCGGCCAACTGATCGGTGAGGGCTTCGACGTACCAGGACCCGCCGGCCGGATCGAGGACCCGGGCAAGATGACCCTCCTCCATGAGCAGGGTCTGGGTGTTGCGGGCGATGCGACGAGCGAAGGCGTCCGGGAGTCCGAGCTCGGTGTCGAACGGTGCGACAGTGACAGCGTCAGCACCGCCCACCCCGGCCGCGAAGCACGCGACAGTGGTGCGCAGCATGTTCACCCATGGATCGCGCCGGGTCATCATCACCGACGACGTGACCGCATGCTGTCGCTGACCACGAGTCTCCGGTGCAGCGCCGGACACCTCGCCGACCCGGTTCCACAGCCTCCGCGCCGCCCGCAGTGCCGCGATGGTCAGGAACTGATCCGCGCTCGCGGAGTACCGGAACTCCAAGGCTCCGAACGCCGAATCGACATCGAGCCCGGCATCGGTGAGCGCACGCAGGTAGGCCACACCGGAGGCCAACGAAGCGCCCAACTCCTCCACGGCACCAGCTCCTGCACCGTGGAAGACAGTGCCGTCCACGATGATCGCGCGCATCGCCGGAAACTCGTCCCGGCAACGCCGCGCCAGCGTAACGGCGACAGTCAGGTCAAGCTCAGTACCGGAGCGGATCGCGTCGCCGAACGGGTCCGCGCCGAGGTTGCCTAGCAGCGCAGCTGGCTCGACCCCACCGGCCGCGGCCAGCTCGAAGAAGGCATCCGCGGCCCCCGCGGTTTCCGGTCCGGCTTGCAGGACAACGGGAGCGACATCGAGGCGCACCTCAGTCAGTACCTCCGGGATCGCCTGGACGGGGACCGCGCCCTCGCCAAGTACCAGCCACAACGACGTGACGCCGTGGTCGAGATCGGCGGCGATCGCCGCGCACGTGACAGGGACGTCGGGATGGGCGTGGCGAGCCCTGACGTCCCAACCGGGTGGATCGGTGTATCCCGCCCGCCGACCGCGTACGAACGGCGGGAGTCCGGGCACCCCGACCCCACGCACCAGCGCATCGGCGTCCTCGGCGACGTACAGCGGCGCGAGATCGATGCCATTGCCCAATGAGGTACGCAAGGCGTCCTCGATCAGCCGCGGCGGCTTCGAAGTACCCGACCCAGTAGTTGGTGGCCTGACGCTGCGGAGGGCGGTTGTCACCAGTTCCCGCCACTGGTCGCGATCTACCTCAGGAAAGTCACCCGCCAGGGCCAGCGCCTCCGGCGCGGTGACGTCCTCCGGCTGGGTTACCTCCGCCGTCGTGGGCGACTCCCGGCCGTGGCCCTGTTCCATGGAGACGCTAGCCGGTCTCGCCCGCCAGCGCCCGGAGCGCCGTACGAGCCAACAGCCGTACCCCGATCGACAGGGCACGCTCGTCGATGTCGAAGGAGCCACGATGCAGATCCAGCGGGGGACCGCCTCCGTCGGTACCGAGGCGGGCGAACCCGATCGGCGCATGGTCGGCATACCAGGCGAAATCCTCGCCGCCGAGGCTTTGCTCGGTCGAGCTGATGCCCTCCGCGCCGACCGTCTCGTGGGCGGCGGCCCGCAGCACCTCGATCGGGCCAGCATCGTTGACGACGGGGGGCACCCCACGCTGATAGTCGATTTGGACCTGGGCTCCGGTGGGGGCAACGACCTCGGCAATAAGTCGACGGATCAACTTCTCCGCCTCGTCCCATGAATCCCGGTCGAGCAATCGTGCGGTCCCGTGCAGCGTGCCGCTTTCGGGGATCGTGTTGGCCGCGATCCCGGCGCCAACGGCACCCCAGACCAGGGACAGACCCGCGCGGGGGTCGATCTGCCGGGACAACAACCCCGGAGTCGCGGTGATCACCCTACCCAGGGCATCGACCAAGTCGACGGTCATATGCGGACGGGCGGTGTGCCCACCCGGACCGGTCAGAGTCACCTTGACGGCATCGCAGGCGGCGGTGATCGGCCCGACCTTGAGCCCGACCTTTCCGACGGCAAGGGTCGGATCGCAATGCACGGCGAAGGCTGCCAGGACCCCGTCAAGAGCGCCGGCCTTCAGGACCTCGAGGGCGCCGCCAGGTACCTGCTCCTCGGCGGGCTGGAACACACACCGGATCCGGCCACCCAACGTCGCGGGTTCACCGAACTCCCCGGAGTCGCCGAGCTCGCTGAGCACTTTGGCGACGCCGAGCACGATCGCGGTGTGCGCATCATGACCGCACGCGTGCGCGACGCCTTCGATCCGGGATCGGTAGGACACGTCCTTGGTATCGAAGAGCGGCAGCGCGTCGATGTCGGCGCGCAGGACAACCACCTGGTCGCCGGCCCCGATATCGCAAATCACGCCGGTCCCGTGCTCGAGCACCTTGGGCTCTAGCCCCGCTACCCGGAGTCGGTCGACGATGAGGTCGGTGGTCCGGTGCTCGACGTATCCGAGTTCTGGGTGAGCGTGGATCGTGCGCCGCGTCTCGACGAGTTCGGCGACGTGACTGGTGACCCAGGCGTCGATCCAGTTGCCGATCCGCTCCCCGCGCAATGCCTCACTCGTCACAATGCGGGCCCCACCGGAACAGTTCCTCTCGATCGGATGTCGCTGGCCCGCTCGGACCACCTCGCCGCTGGAGGGCCCCTCCTGGGCGCCCGACGAACGGCGATTGACGCCATCGCAGTCTAGGCGTCCGGGAACTTCGCCACGCGCTCGGCCGTTCTCACACGATGTGACCTCCGAGGCTTTCACCCTGGTCCGGCACGCCATGCCGCAGCAGGTACCGGACGAGGACCCAAGCACCTGGCGGCTCGGACCGGAGGGTGTCGCCGCGGCGCGGCAGCTGTCGAGCGTCGTTCCCCAGGACACCTACCTAGTGGCCAGCCCTGAGCCCAAAGCCTGCGCCACCGCCCTGTTGGTCACTGGCAGGGAACCGGCGCTGGACGTGCGCCTGGTCGAGGTACGCCGACCCAGTCGATGGAACTCCGCGCACCGCAGCGATGCCCGCCGTTACCTCAGTGGCGAGAGTGTCATCGGCTGGGAGGATCAGGACGACGTCATACGACGGATCAGCGAATCCCTGGACGACCATCAGGAGCGCGCCGGACAACGACGGCTGGTCGTCGTCGGCCACGGCATCAGCGCAACCCTGTGGGTTGCCGCAGCCCTCGGCCTCGACGCGGTCCGCTGGTGGAAGTCCCTGCGGTTCCCGGACGCTTGGGAGATCGACCTGCACACGCTGCGCGCGCACCGCATCGAGGCCGTGGCCTGACACCGGCGCATCCCGCGACTCCTTCGACGGCAAGGACGGCCCAGAGGACGGCGTGGCGGATAGGCCAGGATGGCAGGCATGACGACGACGATCGCCAGCCCTGACGCCTTGCTCGACATGGCCGGCTCAGACCTGGGTACCAGCGATTGGGTGGAGATTGCGCAGTCCGACGTGGACGCCTTCGCCAAGGCCACCAGGGACGAACAGTGGATCCACGTGGACCCCGAGCGCGCCGCCGCGGGTCCCTTCGGCCGTACCATCGTGCACGGTTACATGACCCTGTCCATGTTGGTCCCGCTGCTACACAACACCTTCCAGGTGAATGGCGTGGCCATGGGCATCAACTACGGGCTGAACAAGGTTCGCTTCCCGGCACCGACACCGGTCGGCTCGCGGGTCCGTGTGCATGCCGAGCTGGTCAACGCGGAGCGGGTCAGCGGCGGGGTGCAGGCTGTCGTCGACGCGACGGTCGAAGCCGAGGGAGTCGACAAGCCAGTCTGTGTCGCCCAGTCGATCGTGCGCTACTACCCCGCTCAGTAGGGCCGCCGGGCTAAGCTCCGCCGCCATGTCATCGACCGACCTCATCGCCGCAGCCGGAGCCGCGGCCGCGCTGCGAGACGCCCTGCCGCCGAGCACCCCCACTGTTGCCGTTGTCATGGGGTCCGGGTGGTTCCCAGCCGCCGACGTGCTCGGTGAGCCGTTGGCCGAGATCTCAGCTGCCGACCTTCCCGGGTTCACCGCCCCCAGCGTGGTCGGGCACAGCGGCAGGGTCCGGCTGATCGAAGCAGGACAGCGACAGGCCCTCGTCTTCCTCGGCCGTACCCACCTCTACGAGGGCCATGGAGTTGCCCAGGTCGCACACGCCGTTCGTACCGCAGCCGCCGCGGGCGTCGAGACGATCATTCTCACCAACGCGGCCGGGGGACTGCGTGCGGGCTTCACCGTCGGCCAGCCGGTCCTGATCAGCGACCACCTCAACCTGACCGCGACCTCCCCATTGACCGG
>JACCUF010000005.1 GCA_013811975.1 Geodermatophilaceae bacterium
GGATCCGGGCCCGGGATTGACAGATCCGGCCCTGCTCCCAGGCGTCCAACGTGGCCGGGAGCCGCCCGGCGAGGTCCAGGGCCAGGTTGACCTTCGCGCCCGCGGCCATCCGGGAACACGACAGCGCCAGGGACACCTCTTCCGCCGCGTAGGGCAACTCGTTGGGGTCGGTGGCGGTGCGCCGGCGGGTGAGTTCGGCCAGGGCCCTGGCCTGACCGGCCGCGGCCCAGGCGGCGAGGCGTTCGTAGCCGACGATCCGGTCCAGCACCGTGGCATCGGGAACCCGGTCGTTGGGGATGCCGGCGAGCATGATCGCCAGGCCGGCTCCGGTGGGGCAGCCCGGGATCGGCACGTCGGCGCCGGTTTCCACGATCGCGGCGGGGTCCAGCTCGTGTCAAGAGATTTCAAAGGAGTCTGCGAAAGAATCTTCCACGACGGGACCGCCAGCCGAGGCCGCCAAGCCGGCCACCCGACGTACCCCGTCGCTGCTGCCGTCCTAGAACCCAAGAACCAGGAACCTCAGGCTGAGTCCGCGAACGAGTCGCGCGGGACTGAGGCTCGCCTAATCGAGCGGTGTGCCCGAGGCCCGAGCCCGCAGCGCCTACTTGGCCTAGCCTGGGTGCCGTTGTCCTGACACCGTCCCCGCGATCCGGAGGGCTCGATGAGCGGCTATCTGACCGTCGGTGCCCTGCTCGTGGTCGGCATCGCCCTGATCGCCGGCGCGGGGGCGCTGAACTCGATGCTCAGCCCCAGCCGCGGCGGCGGCGGCGGCGGCCTCACCACCTACGAGAGCGGCGTCGACCCGGTAGGCGAGGGTTGGGCCCAGTCTCAGATCCGTTATTACGTCTACGCGTTCCTCTACGTGGTCCTCGCGGTCGAGGCGGTCTTCCTCTTTCCTTGGGCCACGATCTTTGGCGATCCGGGATTCGGAACGACGGCGCTGGTGGAGATGGGTGTGTTCGTCGGGTTGCTGGCCCTCGTGCTGCTCTACGTCTGGCGTAAACGCGTCCTGATCTGGACCTGATCATTCCCCGCGTTGCCGCCGGGTGACCAGCAGTGCCGCCATGCGTTCGATCAGGTCGTAGGGAATCGGCTTGCCGAGCGGGAAGCGCACGGTGTCCTTGGCTGCTCGGTACGGCTCGATCTCCTCCTCGAACGCGTCATCTGCTCTCGGTAGCGGATACAGCCCGATGTGGTGTTTCCAGGCCGCGAAATACACCAAAGACATGCCGTCGAGGGTGATCGTGGGCATCCTGTAGCTGATTTTCTCACCCGGTTCGGGCACGGCACGACGGATCGCCTGCCGGACCTTCTCCAGGATCTGCTGAACGTCCTCGGGAAAGGAGCTGATGTAGCCGTCGATGGTCGCAAAGTGGTCTGTCACGAACTGCCCTTTCACTACGGTGCTAGCCATTGTGCGCGATCCGGATCACGACGAACCGTCGCTGATCGGATGACATCGGGGATCGTCGCGATGATCTCGTGCGGCACCACCCGAGAACCGTCCTCCGCTCGTCCTGCCACGGATCCTTTGCCGGCCAGTTCGAGGGGTGAAAGCGGATTCGTGTCCACGGCGACGAAGAGCACACCGGGTCCGACTCGGAGCGATCCAGCAGCCGGATGGCTAGGGTTTGTTGCACCCGCAAGTCGAGAGGGGGCGCTCACGTCCATGGGCATCGGTGATGCGGTCCTCCCGGACCCGGTCAAGTTCGTCCTGAACTGGGGCCGCCGCTACAGCCTCTGGGTCTTCAACTTCGGCCTTGCCTGCTGCGCGATCGAGTTCATCGCCACGTCCATGGGCCGGCATGACTTCATCCGGCTCGGCGTCATTCCCTTCGCGCACGGTCCGCGGCAGGCCGACCTCATGGTCGTATCCGGCACAGTCACCGACAAGATGGCGCCTGCCGTGAAGCGTCTGTACGAGCAGATGCCCGAGCCCAAGTACGTCATTTCCTTCGGGGCATGCTCGAACTGTGGTGGGCCCTACTGGGATTCGTACTCCGTCACCAAGGGCGTCGATCAGATTATCCCGGTGGACGTATACGTACCCGGCTGTCCGCCCCGTCCGGAGGCGCTGTTGCAGGGGATTCTGCGACTGCAGGACAAGATCGCCGGTGAGCAGGTGTCGCTGAACGGCGGAGCCCGTGGAGCTCGGGCAGCCCGTTCGCCGGAGCGCTCGACGGCCCGCGTGCTCACCGCCCCGCTCGTACGACCTGACTCCAGCCCGTGAGCTCGCGTGCAACAGAGGTGGCCGCCGCGCTGGCCGCCGACGCGGGCGCCGGTGGTCAGGCGAGTGAGAGCTTCGGGATGTGGACCGTGCAGGTTCCGGTCGAGGGCTGGCGGGCAGCGCTCTACCGGGCCCGGGACGGCCACGGCTTGCGGTTCTTCGACTGGCTCAGCGCCGTCGACGAACTGGACGAGGGATACCGGGTCGTGACCCACCTGCTCGACCCGGACACCGTGACCCATCTGCTGGTCAGCACCCAGCTACCCCTGGCCGAGCCCAGGCTGGACTCCGTCGTCGAGGTTTTCCGCGGTGCCGCCTGGCACGAGCGTGAGACGCACGAGATGTTCGGTATCGACTTCGACGGGCATCCCGGTCTCACGCCGCTGTTGCTCCCCGACGGCTTCGAGGGTCATCCGCTGCGCAAGGAGTTCATCCTGGCCTCCCGGGTGGCCAAGGTCTGGCCCGGAGCCAAGGAACCTGGGGAAGGTCATGGCAGCGGCCCGCGTCGCAAGGCCGTACGCCCGCCAGGGGTCCCTGATCCCGCCATCTGGGGTCCCGACGCGATCAACGACCGCGGATGAGCCGAGACGTGAGTGAGCATCGCAGCGAGCGAAGCGAGCGAGGAGCGGAGCGAATGGTGCGCGGAGCGCACGAGGCGGGCAAATCGTGATCGGGATCAAGGTCGTCGGGGTCCTGGCCGCCTTCCTGACCCTGCCGCTGCTGGTGGGCCAGCTGGAACACAAGGCGATGGCACACATGCAGGGTCGACTCGGGCCGATGTATGCCGGAGGCTTCCACGGCTGGGCGCAGCTTGTTGCCGACGGCGTGAAGTTCCTCCAGAAGGAAGCTGTCGTCCCGGCAGCGGCCGACGCGAAGGTGT
>JACCUF010000061.1 GCA_013811975.1 Geodermatophilaceae bacterium
CAACGGTTTTCGTCCAGCGTTCCGCCGAGAATGCAGTCCTCTGTCCTCGGGTGGATGTAGGCGCGGCCGGCTGGATGCTGCTCGTCTCGCATGGACAGGGTCAACCCGGGATTGCTGACCCGCACGATCTGGCCGCGCACCGGATACACAGAGGGGTCGTCAGCCAGCTCGCGAGCCGTAGGTGGACCGGCATCTCCACGAGCGGCACCAGGAACCGGAGCCCGTGCGCGTAATCGGGGGAAGTTCCTCCGGCCGGGCGGGGCGAAGGTCGTGAACGGCCATGGCCCAGTCCAGGACCGGCGGAGCGGAACGGTAGAGCACCAGACTCTCCCGCATCACCACGCCCGAGCTTGGATGCTTGGCCGGTGGCCGGGTTGTCCCGGCCTTTGGGTCGCTGTCGGCTACGTTGCGGATTAGCCACCCGGGACGCACGTGCAAACTGCCGCGAGTCGGTCAACGAAGGTACGATATGACCATCGAGTTGGTCATGAACGGAGGGCGGGCATGGGGACGGACACCCGTACGGTGAGCGTGGCCGATGCCAAGGCGCACCTGTCGGAGCTGCTCGTCGCGGTCGAATCCGGCGAGACAATCGAGATCACCAAGCGGGGCAAGCCGGTCGCGACGTTGACCGGCGTGCTGCGCGCGAAGAAGCCCGTCGACCTCGACTGGTTGCGCTCGGTGACCGACGGCATGCAGTACTCCGATGTCAGCGCTGGCGAGATCGTGCGGCAGATGAGAGATGACGCGCGCTACTGATGCGCTACTTGGACACCAGCTTGATCGTGGCCGCCTTCACGAACGAGCAGGGCACAGTGCCGGCCCAAGGTGTGTTGCGGGCGGCCGAGGACGATCCACTCGCGATCAGCGACTGGGTAGTGACCGAGACTGCGGCTGGATTGTCGCGCAAAGTTCGTGAACGCCGCCTCGGTACTCGCGACCGTCGGAATGCCTGGACGGCGTTCAACACGATTGTCGAGTCCACGTTCGTCGTCCTGACCGTGATCCCGGCGAACTTTCGTGCAGCAGCCGAGCTCGTCAGCGATCCCGAGACGACGCTTCGTTCGGGCGATGCCCTGCACCTCGCCATCGCCGCGGCGGCGGGCGCCACGGTGTACACGCTGGATCGAGGCATGAGCGCTGCCGCATCGCGGCTGCAGATCCCTGCGGTGCTCGCCGGCGGGAGAGACTGACGCGGTCGAACACCGATCCACCGACGGCTCGGTGCGCACGTCGCTGGTCTGGCTGCCGGCTGGGACGATTCGGTGGGCCAAGCGCGGGCGGCTCCGTGTGCCGGAGCCTGTCGACAGCTACGCTGAAGCCATGCTGCGTGACGGTCCCATCCCGAGGTTTGTGCACGGAATCCTGGAGTACGCGCTGGGCGTGTTGTTCATCGCGGCCCCTTTCGTATTCGATTTCGACTCCGGTGCGGCAACCGGGATGTCAGTCGCGGTGGGTGTCCTCATCCTCATCCTCGCGGCGGTCAGTGAAGGACCGGTCAGCCTCGTCAATCAGTTACCGGTCCTGCTGCACGTGGCGATGATCTACCTGCTGTCCATCTTCCTCATCGCCGCGCCGTTCCTCCTGGGCTTCTCCGACGAGGTGCCGCCGCGCAACTTCTTCATCGTCAGCGGGGTCCTGCTGCTGTTGGTCACCATCGGCACCCGGTTTCGCCGCGCCGACCCAAAAGCTGACGCGGGGAAGGACTCGGCGACGGGTGCTCGTACGAGCAGTCGCGCGGTACCACCACCGGTGGCTCCAGGCCCCGGCAGTCCATCGCCGGGCCCGACGCCGCCTGCGTCAGGTTCGCTCCCGGTAGTGCCGGGACAGCCACAACCGCCACCACGGATGGGCCGACCCCCCTCTGCATAGCCATTCATCACGGTGCATAATCATGCATTATGGCCGTCCGGACAGCGAAATTCAGCGCGGCGGTGGCTGGTGCCTCGGGATACGCCGGAGGCGAGGTGTGCCGGCTGCTCGCTGAGCATCCCGCCATCGCGCTTCGCACGGTCTGCGCCGAGTCCTCGGTAGGCGATCTGCTCAGTGCGCACCACCCGCACCTGCATGGACTAGGTGAGCATCTACTGGCCCCGACCGACGCGGCGACGTTGACCGGTCACGACATCGTCTTCCTCGGCCTGCCGCACGGGCACTCCGCCGCTCTCGCCGCCCAGCTTCCCGACGAGACGCTCGTCGTCGACCTGGCCGCCGACCACCGACTGGGCAACGCGGCCGACTGGGGGCGTTGGTACGGCGGTGCGTACGCACCCGCTTGGCCGTACGGGTTGCCAGAGCTTCCCGGTGCCCGCGAGAAACTGGCTGGGGCCCGGCGAATCGCTGTACCCGGGTGTTATCCGACGGCCGTGATCCTGGCCCTCGCACCGGCTCTGTCCGTCGGACTGGTCAGCCCCGACGTGGTCATCGTCGCCGCGAGTGGCACGTCCGGAGCCGGTCGCAAGGCCGCCAGCAACCTGTTGGGCAGCGAAGTGATGGGGGCTGTCAGCGCGTACGGGGTCGGCGGAGTGCATCGACACACCCCTGAGATCACCGAGCACCTGAGCGAGGCTGCCGACACTGGTGTACGGGTGTCCTTCACGCCCGTCCTGGCTCCGATGTCCCGCGGAATCTTGGCCACCTGCAGCGCTGCGCTGATCGGGGATCCCGACCCGGCTGCCGCGAGGTCGGCCTATGAGAAGGCCTACGCCGACGAGCCGTTCGTCACCCTCTTGGCCGACGGTTCCTGGCCGAGCACGGCCGCAGTGCTCGGCTCCAATTGCGTGCATCTGCAGGTCACCGTCGACGCGGATGCCAGGCGCCTGCTGGTCGTAGCGGCCGTGGACAACCTCACCAAAGGGACCGCCGGCGGCGCTATTCAGAGCGCCAATCTCGCCCTGGGACTGTCGGAAACACTGGGACTGCCGACCTTGGGACTCGCCCCGTGAGCGCAGCGAGCGAGGCTGCCAAGTGAGCGTCACTGCGGCGCAGGGATTCCGGGCTGCCGGAGTTGCTGCGGGGCTGAAATCCTCCGGTGGCCTGGATGTCGCAGTCGTCGTCAACGACGGACCCTCCTACGCCGCGGCCGGGGTCTTCACCAGTAACCGGGTCAAGGCCGCCCCGGTTCTCTGGTGCCAACAGATCCTGACGTACGGACAACTGCACGCCGTCGTCCTGAACTCCGGTGGCGCCAATGCCTGCACCGGCCCGGACGGATTCGCCGACACCCATCGCACCGCCGAACACATGGCCGCCGAACTGCAAGTCGGCGCGATCGACGTCGCCGTTGCCTCGACCGGCCTGATCGGCCTACGGCTGCCGATGCCGGACCTGCTGTCCGGAGTCAGCGCCGCCGTCGAAAAGCTGTCCACCGGGGGTGGGGCAACGGCGGCCAGAGCGATCATGACGACCGACTCGGTGCCCAAGCAGGCCACCCTGACCCGGGACGGATTCACCGTGGGCGGGATGGCCAAGGGCGCGGGGATGCTTGCACCGGGGCTGGCCACCATGCTCGTCGTCATCACCACCGACGCTCACGCCGAAGCCGTGACCTTGGATGCGGCGCTGCGCACGGCAGCCGCTGTGAGCTTCGATCGGGTGGACAGCGATGGCGCGATGTCGACGAACGACACCGTGCTGCTGCTCGCCAGCGGTGCCAGCGGTTGCACACCCGAGCCGGCGATTCTGACCAAGGCGGTGACCGAGGTCTGCCATGACCTGGCCCAACAGTTGCTCGCCGACGCCGAAGGCTCCACCAAGGACATCGCGATCACCGTGGAACAGGCCGCCACCGTGGAGGACGCCCTGGTCGTCGCCCGGGCGATCGCCGGAAACAACCTGGTCAAGTGCGCGTTCTTCGGTGCCGACCCCAACTGGGGGAGGATCCTGGCCGCGGTCGGAACAACCGCTGCCGCCTTCGATCCTGATCACCTCGACGTGGTCATCAACGATGTGGAGGTCTGCCGCGCCGGCGGGATCGGCGAGGACCGGGAGACCTGCGACCTGTCCGGTCGCGCGGTCGACGTGCGGGTACGACTGCACGCCGGTGACCACGAAGCCACGATCTGGACAAATGACCTGTCGCTGGCCTACGTCCACGAGAACTCGGCCTACAGCTCATGAGGCGAGCATCCTCATGACAGCAGTCGCAGCGCAGGATCAGGTCCGGCGGTGGGGGAGCAGCCGGCCGATGCGGCCCGAGGACCCGGACCGGGACGCCGCACGCGCGGCCGTCCTGACCGACGCGCTGCCCTGGCTCAAGGAGTTTTTCGGTCAGGTCGTGGTCATCAAGTACGGCGGAAACGCGATGATCGACGAGAGCCTGAAACGGGCCTTCGCGCAGGACCTGGTCTTCCTTCGCTATGTCGGGATCCGCCCGGTCGTCGTACACGGCGGCGGGCCACAGGTCTCGGCCATGCTGGGCCGGCTCGGAATCGAGAGCGAGTTCCGGGCCGGGTTACGGATAACGACCGAGGAAACGATTGACATCGTCCGGATGGTCCTGGTCGGTCAGGTCGGCCGGGAACTGGTCGGCCTGATCAACTCCCACGGCCCGCACGCGGTGGGCCTGTCCGGTGAGGATGCCCACCTGTTCACGGCCGTTCGCACGACGGCCCAGGTGGACGGCGAGCGTGTCGACATCGGTCTGGTCGGTGACGTGGCCGCGGTCAACCCTGCAGCAGTCGTGGACCTCGTCGCTGCCGGACGGATCCCGGTCGTGTCCTCGGTTGCGCCAGACGTCAACGGCGTTGTGCACAATCTCAACGCCGACACCGCCGCCGCCGCTCTGGCCGTGGCCCTGGGCGCCGTCAAGCTCGTGGTCCTCACCGACGTCGAGGGGCTCTACAGCGACTGGCCGGATCGCTCCTCATTGGTCCAACAGATCACGACCGGCGAACTGAAAGACGTCCTGCCACTCATCGACAAAGGGATGGCTCCCAAGATGGCCGCGTGCCTACGTGCTGTGCAGGGTGATGTGAAGCGCGCCACGGTGGTCGACGGACGGCTGCCCCACGCGCTGCTGCTCGAGATGCTGACCAGTGAGGGGACCGGAACGATGGTGGTCCCCTCACCCGTGAACGGAGAGGTAACACAGGCATGACAACTGCAGGGACCACGCTCATCCAGCGGTGGGACGCGGTGATGGCCGGCAACTACCGAACCCCGCCGATCGCACTTGTTCGCGGTCAGGGCGCGCAGGTCTGGGACGAGTCCGGCAAGTCCTATGTGGACCTCGTTGGTGGGATCGCGACCAACGTCCTGGGGCATGCTCATCCGGCCGTGGTCGAGGCGGTCAACCGGCAGATCAGCACTCTCGGTCACACCTCGAATCTGGTCGTCAACGAGCCCGGTATCCGGCTCGCCGAGCGGTTACTCGACCTCGTCGGACGGCCCGGGCGAGTGTTCTTCTGCAACTCCGGTGCCGAAGCCAACGAGGCCGCGTTCAAGGTCTCCCGGCTGACCGGGCGGACCGGCATCCTCGCAGCGCTGGGCTCCTTCCACGGCCGGACGATGGGCTCGCTGGCACTCACCGGACAACCGGACAAGGCCGCGCCCTTCGCGCCGCTGCCCGGCGGCGTCACGCATGTTCCGTACGGCGACACCGCCGCCCTCGAGGCGGCCGTGGACGAAGGCACGGCGATGGTGATCCTCGAGCCGATCCTGGGTGAGGGCGGTGTACAACCGGCACCGCCGGGATACCTCGCGGACGCCGAAGCGGCCTCCCGTAGTGCCGGAGCACTGTTTGCTCTCGACGAGGTGCAGACCGGGATGGGTCGGACCGGCGCGTGGTTCGCCCATCAAGGTAACGGCGTCGAACCCGACCTGCTCACTCTGGCCAAGGCACTCGGCGGTGGACTGCCGCTCGGGGCAATGCTTGCCTTCGGGCAGGCCGCCGATCTTTTCCGGCCGGGCAGCCACGGGTCGACCTTCGGTGGCAATCCGATCTCGTGTGCGGCCGCACTGGCAGTGATCGACACGATCGTCACCGAGAATCTGCTTGGCCGGGCCAAGCAGATCGGGGC
>JACCUF010000063.1 GCA_013811975.1 Geodermatophilaceae bacterium
CATCCTGGGCCTCGGCGGCACCGAGAACCCCACCGTTGAATCGGTGGACGCGGGCTTCTCCAGGGACATGTCCACCCATCACCGCCAGGCGGTGCTGATGGCCGGGCTCGCCCGCGACCGCAGCACCGACCCGGAGATCGCCTTGATCGCCTACGACATTGAGAGCACCCAGTTGAATCAAGTCGGCCGGATGCAGGGCTGGCTGTCGCTCTGGGATCTGGCCCAGTCCACCGGGGAACAGATGGCGTGGATGGAGGGATCCGGCGGAATGGACATGAGCGGATCCGGCAGTGGATCGATGCCCGGAATGGCCACCGCCGACGACCTGGACGAACTCCGCGCCGCCCTAGGGACGGATTTCGACGTGCTGTTCCTCCAACTCATGATCCGTCACCACCAGGGCGGGGCGGAGATGGCTACCTATGCCGCCGAGCATGCCGAGGTCGCGTCCGTACGTACGTTGGCCCGGTCGATCGCCGACTCCCAAGCTGCCGAGGTCGACACCTTGACCAACATGCTGACGGCGCGAGGCGGGATCCCGCTCCCCGCCCCGTAACCAGCTCAACGCAGTCTCGACACCAGATCGCCGTCCTGACGGCACGTGTCCTTCACCGTTTCGCCGTTCGGACTTTCTACCGTCCTCCTCGTACGCACCCCGTACGAGGAGGTCGTGTTGTCCGTCCCGGTGCACTCTGACCAGTCACCTACCAAATCGACCGAACCATCGACCCTTTTACCTCCGGCCATCGCGCACACGGACTCCGAGCGACACTACGAAGTCCGGCTCGCGGTCACCGAAGACGAAATCGCACGAGCCCAACGGCTGCGTCACGAAGTCTTCGCGGGCGAATGGGGAGCCGCGCTGACGCATACACATCTCGATGTCGACGCTCTCGACCCGTGGTGCGACCACCTGATCGTCCGAGATCTGCGGACCGACTCCGTGGTCGGTACCTACCGGTTGCTACCTCCGGACCGCGCGACCGTGGCCGGGGGGTGTTACGCCGGATCAGAATTCGACATCAGTGCGCTGAACCCGATCGCCGATGACCTGGTCGAGCTGGGCCGGTCCTGCGTACATCCGGAACATCGCAACGGCGCGGTCATCGGGCTGCTCTGGTCCGCCGTCATCCGGTACTTGGTTGCCGGTGGGCACAACTGGCTCTCCGGCTGTACGTCAGTCCCGCTGGCCGACAGCGGCATTCAGGCGGCCAGCGTGTGGTATCAGGTTTCCGGAAGATACCTGTCGCCGGAGTCCTACGCGGTTGCGCCGCACCGACCGTGGCAGCCGGATCCGAACAGTCCGGCCATTCGGGCAACGATGCCACCCCTGCTCCGAGGCTACCTCCGGCTCGGAGCGTGGGTATGCGGCCCCCCTGCCCATGACCCGGTCTTCGACTGCGCGGACTTCTTCATGTTGCTCGATCTGCGCCGACTCAGTCCTCGACATCGCCAGCACTTCTTGGGGCGGTCGCGATGAGCGGGTGGCGACCGACCTCTCCTTGCCAATCTAGCTGTGCAGAGCACCGCACGCGCCCGAAGGTGGGCCCACGAACGGTGGCCACCCGGGCACTGCGCTGCGCCGTGATCCTGATCCGCGGGTCGATGGTGTTCGCACGCGCGCGGTTCTTCTCCACCGTCAACCGGCAGCGCATCGCGCGACGCTGGTCCTGTTTGATGCTGGCGGCCCTCGGGATCCGGCTCGACGTACGCGGCTGGCTTCCCGCAGACCGAGGGCCGGTCGGCGTCCTGCACGTGGCCAATCACATCTCCTGGATCGACAATCTCGCTCTAGCGGCGACGTTTCCCCTGCCGGCCGTGGCCAAACAGGAAGTCGCGAACTGGCCGTTGATCGGTCGATTCGCCCGAGGCCTGGGCACGATCTTCATCGACCGGGACCGGCTGCGTTCTCTGCCTGGGGACGTGGCCCGGGTGCGCGAGGTACTGCGCTCGGGTACTGGCGTGTTGGTCACCCCCGAGGGGACGACGTGGTGCGGCGCGGGGATGGGCCGGTTCCGTCCGGCCATGTTCCAGGCAGCGATCGATGCCGGAGCCGCTGTAGGACCGATCGCCATTCGTTACCGTACCGAGGACGGTGGGCCCACCTCGGCGGCGGCCTTCGTCGGTCCAGATTCCCTGGTTCGGTCTCTGCGCAGGGTGATCGCCACCCGCGGCCTGGTGGTCGAGCTACATTCCCTGCCGGCCCTGCCCGCACGGACATCGACCGACCGCCGGGCGCTGGCCCTGTTGGCGGAGTACTCGATTGCCGCCATCATCGAACAGTCGGCTCCGACGGGCGCCCTGCACCCGATCCCGGTTCGTGCCCGTCTGGTTACAGCTGACCAGACCGTCCCGGTGTAGCCTGGCGAGCCGCCGCAACTCCTCGATCTGGGTAGTTGGCCGGCCCCTGTAGCTCAGGGGATAGAGCGCTACCCTCCGGAGGTAGAAGCGAAGGTTCGAATCCTTCCAGGGGCACCAGAATCACTAGGTCTCGTCATGGCCTTCATTGCCGACCAGCTCGACTGTGATCTCGAGGCCGCCCGTTAGGAGATTGCGGGCACGCACGCCGCCACCGTGAGAAGCGGCGACGGCAGCCACGATCGACAGCCCTAGCCCGGCGGCGCCAGGGCGCGAGGCCGCGCGGGTATAGCGATCGAACAAGCTGGCCAGCGCCTGCGCCTCGACACCCGGCCCGGTGTCGCGCACGATCAGGCTGGCGCCACCCGGTCCCGGCTCGATGAGGA
>JACCUF010000080.1 GCA_013811975.1 Geodermatophilaceae bacterium
CCAGCACTCCTACTGTGCGTACTCACCGAGCTCTTCGACGACGGCGTTAATCAGGACGCCGTCACCTTGCTGCACCTCGCGGAGGTACTCGATGTGATTAGGGCTCTGGCCCTCGAAACTCCACGGACCACGTGGACTGTCGCTGATCTCGCCGAGCCCGTCGAGGGCCTCGGAGACGGCGTCTCCCGATAGGTCCTCGGTCTCGGCCAGGGCCAAACCCAGCACCAACGCGCAGTCCCAGACCTGCATGGAGAAGCAGGTGGGCAGGACGTCGTAGGCCTCCTGGTAGGCCTCGACAAATTCCTGATTGGCCGGGTTGTC
This sequence comes from Geodermatophilaceae bacterium, assembly GCA_013811975.1. Lineage (GTDB taxonomy): Bacteria > Actinomycetota > Actinomycetes > Mycobacteriales > Geodermatophilaceae > JACCQS01. The sequence continues at coordinate 322 of JACCUF010000080.1, forward strand.
GATCTCGGTCGAGTAATGCAATGTCGTCTGCACGCCCAGCGCCGCCTCGCCCTGGGCCTCCATGACGCTGCCTTCAGTGAGAAAGCCGGTGCCGTAGAGCGGCACGGTGTCCTTGACCCCGAAGCTGGCGTATTGCTGCACGTAGCTGACCGCCTCGCCACCGGAGTAGAAGACGTAGGTCGCACCGGCGCCGGACCCCGGGATCGCCGACAGGAATGGCTGGAAGTCCTGGGTCGTGCCGAACGGGGTGAGCGCCGAGCCGGCGATCGTGCCGCCGGCCTCTTCGTAGGCAGCGGTGAATGCGGCGACCACCTCTTGGCCGGCTGCGTAGTCCGGTGCCATCAGGTACACCCCGCCCTCGATGCTCTGGCTGGCCAGATACTCGCCCATCGCCCGTGGCGACTGGGCATTGGTGAACGAAGGACGCCAGATGTAGGGGCTGGCATCGGCACCGGTGAGGGCCACCGCACCGGCATTGCCGATCAGCAGAACCTTCTTCGCGGCGGTCACCGTCTCGGCCGAGCCCAACGCAGTGGCCGAGTTGACGATGCCGACCAGGACGTCGACCTCGTCCCGTTGGAGCAACCCTTGTACGGCAGGTACGCCGGTGTCCGGCCCTTCGCCCTCGTCGCCGATGATGGTTTCGACCTCGTACCCACCAAGCATTCCGTCGTTGCGTTCAAGGAACAGATCCCAGCCGTTCTTCATGTCCACGCCGAGCGGGGTGTAGACGCCGTCCTGCGGGATGACCAGCCCGACCTTGATCGATCCGCCGCCCCCGGAAGCACTCCCGCCTCCGCCTCCGCCCCCTCCCCCGACGCTGCTGCCACACCCCGCAGCTGCCGAAAGTCCGGCCAGGCCGAACACGCCGAGGGCACTTCGTCGGGAGAGAATCGGTTTCATCATGAGCTACCCCTCAGGTCGGTACGGCGGCTGGGCTGCCACGATCGTGTGACAGCCTCGGTGCGCGATAATCGTGGTCTGTAGAACATTAGCCGTGACCCAGTCAACAGGGAGGGGCAATCCGGCGGCACACTTTCACATCGGTCGTGACCTGACCGTGACCCATCAGGTTTCACGCTGTCGGTGCTAGGAGCCCTTTGCGGCCTGCAGTGAACCGGACACCGTTTCCACTGCCTCGGTCAGGTTCTCGCCGAGATAGGTGCCCGGCACACTCTTGCGCGTGGAAGGCATGAGGAAGGCGTTGCCCGCGTAGAACAACTGGGTGCTCGTACCGGCGGCGGCCTGTAATGCCGCGACGGTCGCACGGCGATGGGAGGCGATGTGCGAGACAACGATGGTGGCCGCGGCTCGTGTTCGATTTATGGCTGCGGTGAGGTCCGAGGGCGAGATGCCCTTGCCGAACAGATGGCATTCCCAGCCGCGGTGGGCGAGCAAGACCTCCATCGCCTCCAGGCCGATGGTGTGCAGATCTGCGGGTCCGCAACTCAGCACGATGGGGTCTGGCTGCCAGGGGACCGGTCCTTGGGACCGGACTTTCTGCAGCCAATCGCGGGTGGCTTGGGTCAGCAGATGCTCTTGAGAGATGTCGCATCGACCCGTTTGCCAGGCCACCCCGATCAGGCGCATCCCCGGCAGGACGACGCGACAGATGGCCTCGTCAAGGCCGAATCGTTCGCGGCAGTAATCCAGCAGGACGTCGAGTCGGCGGGCCTGCCTGGTTGCAGCGACATCGAGAAAGGCATGCACGAAAGATGCGTAGGGCTCGACCGAGGTTGCGGCGTCGCGAACCAGGACAGCCGCTTGTGCTGTACGTCGACCGCGGCTGATCTCATCGCGCATGAGGCGTAGATCTGCAATGTCTGTGGTCGTGTATCGCCGATGCCCGCCACCCGTGCGTGCGGTCCGCGCCAGTCCGTACCGGCGTTCCCAGGAACGGATCGTCGGAGCCGGTATCCCGAGCAGTTCGCTGACGGCTCGGATGGACAGACCCCCACCACTGCCCAGAACGCGACTTGCCACCGATGCATACGTTTGCCACCGGCGTGCCGGTTCATCCCTGTCGGCCGACGGCGAACTGGGCATCGCGGGCGCAGCCGCCGTAGGGTTCTCTAGTGTCGGCATCCAGCCTGTCGTGAAACACTTGTCAGCCCTCGAGTAAGGACGCAAGCTCATGTCGTCACACCCGAACGAACCCGAGCGCTCCAACGCAGCCGAAGCGCAGCCGTCGGCCCAGGACCGGTACGAGCCCGCCAAACCGGGACGTCACGGACCCGACCGAGACAACGAGCGCGCTGCCGAGCGCCACGACACTTCTGACACGCAGCGGTCGTCAACAGGCCCGCAAGGTGCCACCGATTTCCGAGGTACCGGAACAGACCGAGACAACGAGCGCACTGTCCAGCAGCACCAGGTACCCGAACCCGAGGGGTCCTCACCAGGCCCGTACGGCGCCACCGATTTTCGCGCTACCGCAACAGACCATGACAGCGTGCGGGCGCGCGAGAAGGAGGCGTTCGGCGGCATAAAGATCGGGTCAGCCTTCTTCGGCTGGCTGACCACCATTGGTGCGACTCTCCTGCTCATTGCGATCGCCTCGGCAATCGCAGCAGGCATCGGCGTCGACACCAGCCTCTCCAGTCAGGACCTGCGTGGGGTAGG
>JACCUF010000083.1 GCA_013811975.1 Geodermatophilaceae bacterium
GAAAAGCTCGTCGTGATCGGGGCACGTCATGGCTGAGCCGCACCGGGAAATCATCGTCACCGACGGGCCGCTGCTCGTGTCCGGGCCGGTGGAGATCGTGCTGCCAGACGGGCGGCGGGTAAAATCAGACCGCCCGGTCACCGCGCTGTGCGTCTGCAAGCGCAGCCGGCGGCAGCCATTCTGCGACACCAGCCACAGGTGCCGCGTACGCAGCGGCGACAACGACCAGGAGGAGGACCGTGCTCAGCAGGAAACCAGCTCGACCGGTTGAGCCGCCAACGCTGCCCCAGCCTCGCGGGCCACTGTCCGCGGCGGTGCTCGACGCACTCCGGCGCGGTCCGTTCGTACTGTCGGTGCCCGAGGACGCCGACCCGTACGGCGACGACCTGCAGCTCGCCCTGTACTGCTGCTACGAACTGCACTACCGCGGCTTCGCCGGAGTTCACGACGAGCGGGAATGGAACCCGCTGCTGCTCACCGCCCGCGCAGCGATGGAGCGGCTGTTCCTCAGCGCGCTGCGGGGCGACGTGCCGGGCGGCTCGGACGATGACGATGTCGACGCCGAGTTGGCCATCCTGCTCGTGGAGCCCATTGACGCCCATGGTGTGTCGCACCACCTGCGCCGCGACGGCGAGCTGTGGCAACTGCGCGAGTACGTCGCGCTTCGTTCTCTCTATCACCTCAAGGAGGCAGACCCGCAGGCCTTCGTGATCGCGAGGCTCGAGGGGCCGGCCAAGGCCGCCATGGTGTCCATCGAGCACGACGAGTACGGCGCCGGGGACCCGGACCGCATGCATGCCCGGCTCTTCGCGGACATGATGGACGCCCTCGAGCTCTCCTCGGCGTACGGCCACTACCTCGATGCCGCGCCCGCGGAGGCGCTGGCCGAGGTCAATCTGATGTCCATGTGCGGGCTGCACCGTGGGCTACGCGGGGCCCTGATCGGGCAGTTCGCCACCGTCGAACTGACGTCCTCGCCCGGATCGGACCGGCTGGTCAAAGCATTGCACCGGCTGGACGCACCAGCTGCGGCGGTCGAGTTCTACGCCGAACACATCGAGGCCGACGCCGTACATGAGCAGGTCGTCCGGCGCGGCGTGATCGCTCCGATGTTGGCCGCCGAACCTCAGCTGGCGCGCGATGTCGTGTTCGGGATCCGTGCGAGCGGGATGCTCGCCGACCGGCTTTCAGCGCTGCTGCTGCACAGTTGGGCGCAGCACCGCTCGGCGCTGCGTCGCCCGCTATCGGATGCCCCCGCTCTGGTGGGAACCACGCCATGAGGACCTGGTCATCTGCCCGCCCTAAGTAGTCCGCGCATTTCCCGTTTGTGCCCAGCGTCCGCCGCCGCATCTCATGCGACCGAGAGGTGCTCTGATGTCGGCCTTGCCCGCTAGTCGCCTGCTGGCCGGCATCGTTCTCAGCCTTCGCGCCGCCGGCTGCGTCTTCGCCGAGGATGAGGCGCGGCTACTCATTTCCACGGCACGGACGCAAGGTGAGCTCGACGCGATGGTGGACCGACGAGTCGCTGGCCTCCCACTGGAGCACGTCCTGGGCTGGGCAGAGTTCTGCGGCCTGCGGATAGCCGTAGATCCGGGAGTGTTCGTACCCCGCCGTCGCACCGAATTCCTCGTCGGCCAGGCTGCCGCCGTCGCCAAGCCACCGAGTGTCATCGTCGACCTGTGCTGCGGGTCGGGGGCGGTGGGCGCGGCGCTGCTTGCGACCCTGGACTCAGTTGAGTTGTACGCCGTCGATATAGACCCCGCCGCGGTGCGATGTGCCCGCCGCAATCTCTCCGCCAGTGGTCGGGCCTACATCGGTGACCTCTACGAGCCACTGCCCACCGGGCTGCAGGGCCGGGTCAACGTCTTGGTCGTCAACGCACCGTATGTACCCACCGAGGCGATCGACCTGCTGCCACCGGAGGCCCGCGTACACGAGCCGCGGATGGCACTGGACGGTGGCGTTGACGGGCTCGAGGTCGCGCGGCGGGTGATCGCTGCGGCATCGCTGTGGCTGGCACCGGGAGGATCCCTGCTGATCGAGACCAGCGAAGGCCAGGCGCCGCACACCGTAAAGATCGTCGAGGGTGGCGGGCTCATCCCGCGAGTGGCGACCTCCGAAGAGCTGCACGCCACCGTCGTCATCGGCAGCCGAGCCGATGCAGGCGGTCCCGACTGAAGATTGAGCCGCTATGCCTGCGTGGCCATCCTGGGTTTCGCCGGTTTTGGGCGGCATCGACGATCTCGGACTTCGGTACCTACATCACCACGCTGGCCGTCGGGGTCCTCGTGGTGATCGACCTGGACGGCTCGGCCGCGGATGTCGGCTATGTCAACGCAGCGCGGTGGGCGCCCTACCTGTTGGTCGGTCTCCTCGTCGGCGTCCTGGCCGACCGGGTCCGGCGAAAGCCGCTGCTGGTGAGCACCGACCTGGCGCGCGCGGCGGTGCTGGGCGCCGTCCCGCTCTTCGCCGTCACCCAGACCTTGTCGGTTGTGGTGCTTGTCGGCGTGATGGCTGCATTCGGCCTGCTCTCGGTCTGCAACGACGCCGCTCACCAGTCTTTCCTGCCGCGGTTGCTGCCACGGGCTGCGCTGCCACGAGCCAACGCTCGGCTCCAGCAGAGCAACGCCATCGCCCAAACCTCCGGTCCGGTGCTGGCTGGCGGACTGGTTGCCTGGCTGGGGGCACCCGTGGCCGTGCTCGTCGACGCAGTCTCCTACCTGGTGTCCGGCGTGCTGATCGCCGTGACTCCGATCGACGACCCGGCTCCGGAGCGGTCCGCCCGGGGTGTCAGCTCGGTGGTGACCGAGTTGCGCGAGGGACTGCGCTGGGTCTACCGCCATCCAACGTTGCGTCCGCTGGCCCTCGGCGGGCACGCCTGGTTTCTGTTCAACGCCGTCCTCGGCACCGTCTACATACCTTTCGCGTTGCGTGAGCTCGGCATGGGCGCCATCGGGCTTGGAGTCACCCTGACGCTGGCCGGCGTCGGCGGTTTCGTTGGCAGCAGCTTGTGGGGATGGCTGGGCCGACGGCTGAGTCCGGTCAGAATCCTCGCGGGCGCCCGGCTCTTGGAGGCCGCCGGCTTCGCCGTCGTGGCCCTCACACCTGGGGTAGACGCCCTCGGGCCGGCCGGAGTGGTAGCCGTGGCAGGGTTCGGGCAGCTTCTCTTCGGGCTCGGGCTGGGCGCCGAGGGGCCCGTCGAACTCTCCTACCGTCAGGCAGTAACCCCCGACCAGCTGCAGGGGCGGATGAACGCCACGATGCGGTCGGTCAACCGAGCGGCCATCGTGGTCGGTGCGCCGCTGGGTGGGCTGCTCGCCGACGCGGCAGCTCCGCGGCTGGCTCTTTGGGTCGGCGTCCTCGGGGTCGCGGTCAGTGCGGTCGCCCTCGCGGCTTCCGGCTTTCGGCACGCGAATCACGACGACTGACCATCGCGTCATCGCAGCCGCGAATGAGTCAGCCGCTCTGGCTGGGAGGTCGCCGATGGCAGGATCTCCGCGTGCGCAGGATCGAGTTCGTCGAGCGCCGAGCCAGACTCGCCCGTCGTCACCGCCTGGCAACGGGCCATCGGGCCGCAGATGTCGTGGAGGCGGCCGACAGCATGGTCTGCCTGCACGGAACCGATCCCGTGACGGTCTACTTGTCGGCCCGGGCGCGCGTCGACGGCATGGCGGTGCCCGACCTGGAGCGCGCACTGTACGTCGACCGGTCGCTGGTCCGGCATCTGGCGATGCGTCGGACCCTCTTCGTGTTCCCACGGGCGACGCTGAGCGACGCCCAAGCGGGGGCCAGCAACCGGGTCGCTGACACCGAGCGGCGCCGGCTCATCCGCGACGTCGAGACGGCAAGGCTGCACCCCGACGGTGAGCGCTGGCTGGCCGAGGCCAGCGATCAGGTGCTGGCGGCGTTGTCCGATGGGCGCGAGGTCACGTCGTCGGAATTGCGTGCCGCGATCCCCTTGCTCGAGGGCTCGATGGCCTATGGCGAAGGGCGGTCCTGGGGCGGGCAGGTAGCTGCGGGCCCGCGCGTGTTGACAGTGCTGTCCGCGGCCGGGCACATCGTGCGGGCGACGAACGACGGCGGCTGGACCACTTCGCGGCCACGCTGGGCCGCCACGACGTCGTGGCTGGGGACGGAGATCGTGCCTTGCCCGCAAGTCGAGGGCGTGGCTGGACTGGTCGAGCGTTGGTTGCGCGTGTTCGGTCCCGGCACGGCGGCCGACATCAAGTGGTGGCTGGGGTCGACCATCGCGGCCGTACGCACGGCACTTGCTGACGTTCACGCGATCGAGGTCGACCTTGACGGGCAGACCGGATACCTGCTGCCAGACGACCTGGAGGCGCCCGGACCGGTCGAGCCGTGGGCGGCGCTCCTACCGTCGTTGGATCCCACCACGATGGGCTGGTTCCAGCGCGACTGGTACCTCGGCCCGTACAAGACGCAGTTGTTCGACTCCAACGGCAACGCCGGACCCACTCTCTGGTGGGACGGGCGGATCGTGGGCGGCTGGCGACAAACCGACACCGGAGAGGTCGTCCTGCAGTTGCTCGAGGACATCGGTTCGGCTGGACTGCTCGCCCTCGAGGACGAGGCGGCGCGCCTGAGCGAGTGGCTCGGCGGCAGACGGGTGCGGCCGAGGTTCCCCTCACCGCTGTCGAAGGTTTCCGGCACTGTGCGGTGATGCGAACTCACGCCGTACGAGGCCA
>JACCUF010000109.1 GCA_013811975.1 Geodermatophilaceae bacterium
GTTCGCTGCGGTGGACGTACTCGGGTCGAAACTAGAGGGTGCCGCCTGGGCTCGTGACCGTTGGCCTGACACGAGCTTGATCGATGCGGCAGTGGCTCTTCGGCGCGGTGAGGATGCGGCGCTTGACGACTCGGCGGTCGATGCGCTCCTTTCGGGCGTGGCGACTCGGCTGCGTGAGGCCGCGGAGGCGTAAGCCCGAGCGACTTCGAAAGGGGGCCGCAGAAAACCATTGGCCGGTTCGGGTAGGCCGCACTCTCATGCCGCTGTCCGACTCACTCACATGCCGATGAGCGTGCACCGGGGTTGAATGGCTCTATGCCGACCCTGAGCCAACCCCGGTACGCGGGGGTCCTCGCGCAGCATCGCGGTCGGATCGTGCTTGTGCGCGAGGAGTACCCGCGGTGGGGCGGCCCGTACTGGAACATTCCAAGCGGGCGGGTGGAGGACAGCGAGACTCCGGACCAGGGCGCCTGTCGTGAGTTGGCCGAGGAGACAGGGCTGATCGTGGCAGTAGCCGACCTCGTTTTCGTCGGCACTTCCTCGGTTGCGAGCCCAGAGAAGGTCAGTCGCGCCTGGACATTCACAATGGAGGTCGACGATCCCACGCTCGAAGTGCGAGATCCCGATGGTCTGATTCAGGACGCGAGATGGTTCCCGGTGCACGAGGCGGTGCGGTTGCTCCAGAGCCTGCCTTACCGTCCGCTGTCGGAGCCGGCGGTGGCCTTCCTCAGTTGTCACGTCCAGCCGGGCGGACACTGGGCCTACTCCACCCCTGAAGCGGAGCCCGTCCTCACCTTCCCGAGCAGTTGAACCGTGGCTCGGCTGCCGGGATATCGGCCCGACGGAACTGCACTCTCATGCCGCGCTGCGGGCTCCGCCCGACCATGCCGGCCCAGCGGTCTCCGCCCGACCATGCCGCTGTCCGACCCACCGCCGGGCCGATGAGTGCGCGAATCTCAGATCGAACGGAACGAACATTGTTGGGTACGCTCCCGGCGTGACCACGGAGATCCCTTTCAGCCCGCTTCCCATCGACCAGTCGGACGTCCGCTACATCCACGGTCCTGACTCGACAGCCCAGGAGGGGGTGCCTTCGGGCACGGTCACGGAGTTCGAGTGGAACGAGAGCACCGTCTATCCGGGTACGTCGCGCAAGTTCTGGGTCTACGTGCCGGCCCAGTACGACCCCTTGGAGCCGCCGTCACTGATGGTCTTCCAGGACGGGGAGTTCTACCTGGATCCGCTGGGGGAGGTCCGCGGTGCCATCGTGTTGGACAACCTCATCCACCGCGGTGACGTGCCCGTCACCATCGGGCTTTTCGTAGACCCCGGTGTCTTCGACGATGTCGAGGACCCCGACGACCGGAAGAACCGGAACGCCGAGTACGACGCGTTCGACGACCGCTACGTCAACTTCCTCATCGAGGAGATCATCCCCGAGGTCACCAAGCATTGGTCGATCACCGATGACCACAACCGCTGGGGCATCTGCGGCTTCAGCAGCGGCGGCAACTGCGGGTTTACCGCGGCGTGGCTGCGCCCCGACGCCTTCCGACGTGTCATCTGTTGCCTGTCCAGCTTCGTGCAGATGCCCGACGGCAACCCCTACCCGGCGCTCATTTCCCAGACGCCCCGCAAGCCTCTGCGGATCTTCATGCAGGCCGGCCACCGCGACCTGGGCTGGAACGAGCCGGAATGGAACTGGCTTGCCAACAACCTGCGCGTCGCGGCTGCGCTGGCGGAGGCTGAATACGACTTCCGCCTCGTCCTTGGCGACGGCGGGCACAGCCCGAACCACGGTGGTGTCCTGCTGCCCGAAGCCCTTCGTTGGGTGTTCCGCTCGGCGGAAGCTGAGCGGGCAGACACGTGAGGTGGTGCTGAACGGCGATGCGAGCTGCCTCATCGTCACCCCGCGCGCCTGGGGCAGGCAAGACGACAGCTTCACTGGTCGCGCCCGGCTCGCCCGCTCGGCACTGCTGTGTGGTGACGAGGTCAGCAGGATGGTCGTGAGCGCGACATGCGGACCAATCGGTGTGCCGCAAGACCTACACCACCCGTCCAGCCCATGGATGGGATCTAGGCCCAGGACTTCTCGGGCCATGGCCAGCCGGGCGTAAAGCGCGTGCTCAGGGCAACCCACTCCGTCTGACCACTGACGCGACCTGTGGTCCCGGGAAGAGTCCGCCCGACCATGCCGCCCCGCGGGCTCCGCCCGACCATGCCGCGGACAGAGTGCGTTTCCGACTCGCTCGGGGATCGGCTTGTGACACCCGGCGCCTGCCGGACCCAGTTGTTGGATCTTGCTCCGCAGACCGATCCCCTGCGGGACAACC
>JACCUF010000179.1 GCA_013811975.1 Geodermatophilaceae bacterium
TCACCGGTCAGGGGCAGCTCGGTGCGATACCGGCGACGGTGGAGCCGGCCCTGTGGGGCGTGCCTGCGGCTCGGCACGAAGCAGCCTGCGCCTCAGGAAGCATCGCCGTGCTGGCCGCGATGGCCGACCTGCGCGCCGGCAACTACGACTGCGCTCTGGTCGTCGGGGTCGAGCTGGAGAAGACCGTCCCGAGCGACGTGGCGGCCGGGCATCTCGGCGCGGCCGCGTGGATCGGGCACGAGGGCGAGGGAGCCCGGTTCGTCTGGCCGTACATGTTCGACCAGATCGCCGATGAGTACGACCGCCGTTACGGGCTGGACGACCACCATCTTCGGGCCATCGCCGAGCTCAACTTCGCCAATGCCAAGCGCAATCCCAACGCGCAGACTCGCGGCTGGGACGTCGGACCGCTGACCGGTGCCGGCTGCGAACGCGCAGACAACCCGGTCGTCGAGGGACGGCTGCGCCGCTATGACTGCAGCCAGGTCACCGACGGTGGAGCCGGCGTTGTCCTGGTGTCGGACACCTATCTCGCGGCTCATCCAGAGGTGGGCAAGCGCCGGCTGGCCCGGATCCAGGGCTGGGGTCACCGTACGGTCGGACTCGGCCTGCAGCAGAAGTTCGACCGCAGCGCCAGCGACGAGTACGTACTTCCGCACGTACGGCATGCCGTGCAGGACGCGTTCGCCCGCGCCGGTGTCGACGTGGATGGCATCGACGGGCTCGAGACACATGACTGCTTCACCCCGTCGGAATACCTGGCCATAGACCACGTCGGGATCACCGGGCCAGGCGAGAGCTGGAAGGCGATCGAGAACGGCGATCTCGAAATCGGTGGCCGCCTGCCGGTCAACCCCAGCGGTGGTCTGATCGGAGGCGGGCATCCGGTGGGCGCCACCGGCGTCCGGATGCTGGTGGATGCCAGCCGGCAGGTGACCGGGCGCGCGGGTGAATTCCAGGTCGAGGGCGCGCGCACGTTCGCGACGCTCAACATCGGTGGCTCCACGACCACGACGGTGAGCTTCGTCGTCGGCGCCCACACGACGGCGGCCTGAGCCCGGCGACGCCTATTCGGTTGACGGAGTCCACCGAGAACCGCAAACCTGGGCGGGTGCGTTATCCCTGTCACCAGACTTGACCCAAGACTTCCGTTCGGCCTGATGTCGCCGCGCCCTGGAGCAGGGTGCGGCGATGAGTCCTTCCCGTCGAAGCCTGGAACGACGGCTGATCGCCTTCCAGGCGCTCGACGAATTCATGCCGATCTTCCCGGTCTACGCGTTGCTGTTCGCCGAGAACGGGCTGTCCACCGCGGAGATCTCGGGACTGTTCGTCCTGTGGTCGGTGGTCACCTTCGTCCTCGAGGTGCCTTCGGGCGCCTGGGCGGACACCGTCTCCCGGCGGCTACTGCTCTGCTTGTCATCGGTGACCTACGACGAGCTGGCCGCCATCGGCGCGCACGAGGCGAGAGGGCGGGAGCATCGCAGCGAGGAACGAGCGAGGAGCGGACTGCCCGGTGAGCGGAGCGAGCGAGCCTCCTCAGTGTCTAGTCGGTACGCGCGGGTGATCGGCGTCGGGACATCAGCGGCCCTGGTCGCGATGACCCTGGCAACGCTGCTCGCTGCCCCGCTGATGGCACTCGGGAGCTATGCCCTTGCCGGCTGGGTGAGTGTGGCGGTGTGTGCGGCGCAGTTCCTCGTCGCCCGATCTCTGCCGTTCACCCCTGCGGTGATATCTGTGGCCGACGTCGACGCGGCCGAGGAGAGCTCCGCTGCCCTCCCCGAGCCGCCCGGCGCAGCGCACGTCGTGGCCGGGTCAGGGGTCCGGCGTACCGAAGCCGCTGGCTTCCTCGGCCGGTATGTGCTCGCCCTGCGGGTCGGTACCGGCGAGGTGATGCGCAGCCAGGTCGTCCGTGGCGGAGTTCTGGCCAGCGCAGTCCTGATGGGACTCTTGGCCTTTGACGAGTACTTCGGGCTCATGCTCGGCGAGCAAGGGGCCTCGGAGGTCGCCATCCCACTGCTGCTCGTGGTCGTCACGGCCGGTCAGGCTCTCGGCGGGCTGGTCGCTGATCGGGTGGCTGGGTGGAGCAATGCGCGGATCGGCTGGATCACCGCCAGCGCCGGCGTCTGCCTGGCTGTGGGCGCTTTGAGTGGACAGCCGACCGGGATCGTGGCCGTCGGCGTTGGCTACGGCG
>JACCUF010000403.1 GCA_013811975.1 Geodermatophilaceae bacterium
GTGTCGGACTGCACGTCCCCGTCATAGTTCTTGCACGCCCATACGTAGCCGCCCTCCCACTTCATCGCCGCCGCGACCATGTCGTCGATGAGCCGGTGCTCGTAGGTCAATCCGGCGGCGTCGAAATCGGCCTGGAACTCGCGAGAGAACACGTCGGCGAAGATGTCCTTGAACGCCCCGTCGTAGGCCTTGAGGATCGTGTTCTTCGTGGACAGGTAGACCGGATAACCACGCTGCAACCCGTACGAGAACGACGCTCGGGCGAAGTCGGCGATCGATTCGTTGAAGTTGTACATGCCCATCACGACGCCGCCGCCCTCGGGCATTTGAACGACCTCGTGCTCGATCGGCGCGGACCCGTCGCTCGGGGTGAAGGTGATCGTCACGGTGCCGGGTCCGGGCACCTTGAAGTTCGTCGACTTGTACTGGTCGCCATGCGCGTGCCGGCCGATGATGATCGGCTTCGTCCAACCCGGGACCAGCCGCGGGATGTTCGAGATGATGATCGGCTCCCGGAACACGACTCCGCCCAGAATGTTACGGATCGTCCCGTTGGGCGAGACCCACATCTTCTTCAGGCCGAACTCCTCCACCCGAGCTTCATCCGGCGTGATCGTGGCGCACTTGACGCCAACACCGTGCTCGTTGATCGCCAACGCGGCTTCGACGGTGATCTGGTCGTCGGTAGCGTCGCGCGAGGAGATCCCCAGGTCGTAGTACTTCAGATCGATGTCCAGGTACGGGTGGATCAGCCGGTCCTTGATGAACTGCCAGATGATCCGGGTCATCTCGTCACCATCGAGCTCGACCACCGGGTTCTCGACCTTGACCTTGCTCACTGGCGTGCCCTTCTTCGCGACGACGACGGTGCCGTTGGTGCGGCGAGTGCGGCGAGTGCGGCGCCGACCTACATGTCGGCGACGTCGGCCTGCTTGGCGCGTACCGCCTCGGCGGCTTCCTGCAACGCGGCCAGCTCAGTGTCTGTGAGTTCGGTCTCCACGACCCCGCGTACCCCGTCGCGGCCCAATTCAGCCTCGACGCCGAGATAGACCCCGGAGATCCCGTACTCGCCGTCCACCCATGCGCAGACCGGCATGATCGCGCCGGAATCCTCGATCACCGCGCGGGCCATCCGGGCGGCTGCGGACGAGGGGGCATAGTAGGCCGACCCGGTCTTGAGTAGCGCGACGACCTCGGCCCCTCCGTTGCGGGTCTTGACGACCAGGTCCTCGATGTCGTTGGCGGACAGGAGATCAGCCAGTGGCTTGCCGTCGACGCTGCAGCGTGAGGGCACCGGAACCATGGTGTCGCCGTGCGAGCCCAGGGTCAGCGTCTGCACCGAGCCGACCGGCACCGCGAGCTTCTCGGCCACGAAATTCGTGAAGCGAGCGGTATCCAGCATTCCGGCCTGGCCAAGCACCCGGTTCTTGGGGAAGCCGGTCGCGATCTGGGCCAGCGCGGTCATCTCGTCGAGCGGGTTGGAGACCACGATCACGACTGCCTCAGGTGAGCGGCGTGCGACGTTCTCCGACACGTCACGCACGATCTTGGCGTTGGTCTCGAGTAGATCCATCCGGCTCATGCCGGGCTTGCGCGGCAAGCCGGCGGTGACCACCACCACGTCGGAATCCTCGGTGCCCTCGTACGACCCACCACCGACCCCGACGACCTTGGTCTGGAATCCCTCGACCGGCCGGGACTGGTTGAGGTCCAAGGCCAGCCCCTCCGGGCGTCCTTCGAGGATGTCGGTCAGCACGACGGTGTCAAAGACGTCGTACTCCGCCAAGCGCTGCGCGGTCGTGGAGCCATAGAAGCCTGCGCCGACCACGGTCACCTTGCCGTGCCGGGACTTGTCGCCATTCGCCATGCCCTCAGGCTATCCAGGCGCGTGCGACCAGGTGAGAACCAGCCCTAACCGGCCGGCGGCGGGATGGCCAGCCCGATGCCGACCACAGCAATCGCCAGGAAGACGTAGGCCGCCACGTCGAAACCACGACTTCGAACGCTGAGCAGCCCGGCCCGCCTGGCTGGGAGCAACAGTCGGAGCAGGCCGGCCAACGCCATCGCTGCTCCGATGGTCACCAGCCCGCGGCGCCAGTACCCGAAGGCGGCGAGCAGCAAGCCGGCGAACACGACCAGGCCTACGGCCAGGTACGGCACCTGCGCCAGGACCCGCTGCCGGGTGACGAGGGGCGGCATCGCAGCCTTCATCCCCTCACGCAGCGCCCGCGAGGGCCACGACGTTGACCAGCAGCATCGCTCGAGTCATCGGTCCGACGCCGCCAGGATTTGGTGCGATGTGCCCGGCGACTTCTGCGACATCCAGAGTCACATCGCCGGCGATCTTCCCGTCCACCCGGCTTACCCCGACATCGAGAACCGCCGCGCCGGGCCTGATCATCTCCTTGGTGATCAGACCTGGCATCCCGGCCGCTGCGACCACGATGTCCGCGCGTCCGATATGGGCCGCAAGATCCCGCGTTCCGGTGTGGCACAAGGTAACTGTTGCATTCTCCGTACGTCGGGTCAGCAGCAGACCGAGAGGTCTGCCCACGGTGATGCCTCGGCCGACCACCACCACCTCTGCCCCGGCGATCTCAACATCGTGGCGGCGCAGGAGCTCAACGATGCCCGTCGGCGTACACGGCAGTGGGCCGGGTTCGCCGAGGACGAGCCGGCCGAGGTTGACCGGGTGCAACCCATCGACGTCCTTGTTCGGATCCATCCGTTCGAGGACCGCGATCTCGTCGAGGCCCTTGGGCAGCGGGAGCTGGACGAGGTAACCCGTGCAACTGGGATCCGCGTTCAGTTCATCGACCACCGCGATGACGTCGGCCTGGCCGGCAGAAGAAGGCAACGCGTACCGGATGCTGGCAATACCGATCGCGGCGCAATCTTTGTGTTTGGCCCCGACGTACCAGGTGCTGCCTGGGTCATCGCCCACCAGGAGAGTTCCGAGGCCTGGTTGTCGACCGGCGGCAGTCAACGCCGCCACCTGGCCACGCAACTCCTCCCGAATGTCAGCTGCGGTGGCCTTGCCGTCCAGAATCGTCGCCGTCACAGCACGCATCATGACATTCGATTCCTTAAGCGGCATGGTCGTCCAACACCCGTCACAGGCCGGCAATCCCTATTCTGTCGCATGTCCGCCCGTTCATCCCGGGTCCCCGACTGCCAGAAAGGTCGGTCATGTCCGACTCCGACAGCTCGTACGACCAAACCTCCGCGTACGCCACCGAAGCCGTCGCCGTACGTCGTCCCGACCCTCTCGCGGGAATGATGATGGTCCTGGCCGGAGTCGGCATCGGCGTCTCGCTGCTCCTGGAATGGGTCCAAGACGTGAGTGGTTACGACATCTTCGTGCCCAGCCTGGGCAGGGTCGGCAGCTTCTTCAGCGACGGGGTCTGGCAGCCTCTTGTCATCGTGATCGGCGCCGCCGTCCTGCTCCTCATCGGGCTGCTCGCTTTCATCCCGGGCAAGAGCAGACGGGTCCTTGGTTTGATAGCGCTGTTGATCGCTGTTGGAATCGCTGCCGCTGTCCTGACCGCACTCATCGATGTTGACTTCGACCTCGCCGCCTTCGAATTGGGGTTCTACGTCGTCATCGGCGCAGCCGTTCTGGGACTGCTAGGCGCTCTCAAGGCCGCCGTCACCCCGCCCAAACGGGTCAGCTGAGCGCAGGTCAATGTAGGAAGTGCCGGGTTCGGGTCAGGTACATCGTGATCCCAGCAGCCGCCGCCGCCTGGATGACCTCTGCATCGCGGACCGACCCTCCCGGCGCAACGACCGCACGAACACCCGCTGAGGCGAGTTCGGTGAGACCGTCGGCGAAAGGGAAGAACGCATCGGAGGCGGCCACCGAACCAGCGGAGCGCTCCCCCGCCCGGCTCACGGCAAGTCTTGCGGAATCGACACGGTTGACCTGACCCATCCCGATTCCGACGGTCGCCCGGTCATCGGCCAGCAGAATCGCGTTGCTCTTCACCGCTCGTACGGCGCGCCAAGCAAAGACCAGATCGGCCATCACCATTTCACCTGCTGCAGGTCCGCACGCCAGAGTCCAGGTCGCGGGATCGTCGCCGGGTGCGTCGAGCCGGTCGACGGTTTGCATCAGCAGCCCACCACTGATCGCTCGCGTCTCCATCGGGGCGGGGGCATCGGCCGGAGGCATGCGGAGCAGCCGGACGTTCTTCTTCTCGCTGAGAACGGTGAGCGCCTGGTCGGAAAATCCCGGTGCGACCACGACCTCGGTGAAGATCTCGGCGACCTGTTGGGCCAACGCGAGATCGACCTCGCGGTTGACCGCAATCACCCCGCCGAAGGCCGACGCCGGATCGCAGGCGTGCGCCTTGCGGTGCGCCTCGGCGACGTCGGCGCCGAGGGCGATTCCGCAGGGATTCGCGTGCTTGATGATCGCGACGCAAGGATCCGCATGATCGAAGGCCGCGCGGAGCGCCGCGTCGCAGTCGACATAGTTGTTGTACGACATGTCCTTCCCGTGCAATTGATCCGCGTGCGCCAGGCCCGGACGCCGGTGCCGATAGAGGGCGGCGCTTTGGTGGGGGTTCTCGCCGTAACGAAGGACGGCCTGGCGTTCCCACGATCCGGCGGCCCAGTTCGGAAACCCGGACGCGTCGGGGGCCAGCACGTTGCCCATCCACGAGGCTACGGCGATGTCATAGCTTGCCGTGTGCCGGAAAGCATCTGCGGCCAGCGCCTGGCGTTCTGCAAGAGCAAACCCCCCAGCCGTGACTGCCGTCAGCACCTCGCCGTACCGACCTGGGTCCACGACCACCGCCACCGAGGCGTGGTTCTTGGCTGCAGCGCGGAGCATCGCCGGTCCGCCGATATCGATCTGCTCGACGCACTCCTCCGATGACACGCCGGAGGCCACCGTCTCCCGGAAGGGATAGAGATTCACCACGACCAGGTCGAAGGCCGCGATTCCCAGGTCGGCCAGCGCCGCAACGTGTTCCGACCTTCGCCGGTCAGCCAGAATCCCGGCGTGCACAGCAGGATGTAGGGTCTTCACGCGGCCGTCCAGCGTCTCCGGGAACCCGGTGACGGCCTCGACCGGAGTCACCTCGATGCCCAGTTCCTGAAGCCGTCGAGCGGTGCCACCCGTCGAAACGATCTCGACCCCCGCCTCCACCAGTGCGGTCGCGAGTCCACCCAGGCCGGTCTTGTCGTAAACGCCAATCAGTGCCCGGCGTATGGCCAGTCTGCTCATGCTCCAGGATTCGATGTCGAATAGTTTTGTTCCCCAACGAGTTCGGCTATCACACGCACCAGCATCTCCCTCTCCACGACCTTGATCCGCTCATGCAGACTGTCCTCGTCGTCAGCGGCGAGCAGTGACACCTCGACGTGGGCGATCACCTCCCCGGTGTCGATCCCCTCGTCCACCCAGATCACGCTGGCACCGGTGACCGACACGCCCGCGTTCAGAGCGTCGCGCACGGCGTGCGCCCCGGGAAAGGCGGGCAGCAAACCGGGATGGGTGTTGATCACCTGACCTGGGAAGCGGTGCAGAAACTCGCGGCTGAGAATCTTCATGAAGCCCGCGAGCACCACGAGATCCGGTCGGTGGGCGGCAGCCTTCTCGCCCAACTCCCGGTCCCAGGCCTCTCGATCGGCGAAGTCGGGTAAGGCCACGACGTCGACCGGTACGCCGTGACGCCCCGCTCGCCCCAGCGCCGCGGCGTCGGGTCGGTCGGACAGCACGGCGACGACCTCGGCCGGATAGGCGGGATCGGTCTGGGCATCCAGCAGAGCTTGCAACAGGGTCCCGGCTCCCGAAGCCAGGACGATCAACCGGGCACGCACGGCCAGCACCCTAACGGTCCTTGGCGTCGCGGCCGCGCTGCGCTGTTGCCCGTCTCGGCCCCACGTAGGTACCGGGACAACGTCAGCGGCGGCGCAGGTGTCGCCAACGGAGCACCGCCGCCGAGAGGGCAGCCGGGAAGACCAGCACAGCCGCAGCGGCGCCGACACTGGCCATCGGTGATGCGCCGATCGTGGCCAACCCACCGTCCCCGAGGGCGCCACCGGCCAGCCACTGCGCGATACCCATCCCTACCGACAACGTCAGGCATGCCACCAGCGCCCAGCCGGCCGCATGCAGCGGCCGCACATCGTCGTCCAGCCGACGGGCCACGACCGCGCCTACAGCCAGCCCGCACAGGACCGGAACGACGAGGCCGAGCAGGGCAGCCAACGGCACTGCGGGACGATCCGGCAAGGCGGCGACAAGCGGCACCGCCGGGACCACTCCCAAGGTGACCCCGAAGGCCGAAACCATCGTGCCCGATCCGACGGCAAAACCGGGGCCGATCAGCACCGCCACGGCATAGACCGCGGCGTTGGGCAACAGCAGCAGGCTCAGGACGAACACGCCGAGGCCGGCGCTCCAGCCCGGAGCCAAGCTCTCTGTGAGCGTGGCGAATCCAGCCCGATCCACTGCGATCGCGATACCGAGCGTCCCGACTCCGGCAGCCAAGAGGAGCGCCGCGCCTGCCCCGACACCGGCGATGAGCGCCCGTGACGGGAAGCGGACGACATCATGAATCAATCTGCCGTGACCGGCTGTATGCAACAGACCGCCGGCCCCGGCAAACGCGCTCACACCCACCAGGCCAGGGACGGCTGAGCCCCACCCGATCTGCGCACCCGAGGTCGATCCGATCAAGATCAGTCCCAGGCCGACGGCGGTGTAGGTGAGCACCAAGGCGGTCAACAGGACGGCGATCTGGGCAAGGCTGTCCACCTGCGCGCGTCGTCCGGCCCAGCAAGCGGCATACCAGCAGCACACCGCAAGCATGGCGGTCACGCCGAGCGGCGTGACCGCGATCAGGACCCCGCCAGCGGCCACGTCGGCGCCATGACCCAGCAGCCACCCCTGGGCCGAGAGTCGGGCCGGGCCGACGATGGAGCCTCCGACAGCTGGCTCGACGATCCAGGCCAAGCCGATGAAGGCGCCAAGCAACATCAGACCGGCAACGGCCGCACCCAGTCCGGCAACCGACCCGGCCACCAGCATTCCGGTGCCAGCACCCGATGCACTCGCATCCTCCGGGGTAGCCCGAGCATCCGGCGCAGCCGACCATCGGGGTCCTACGGTGGTCACTGCCCCACCATGCAAGGCGTCGACGGCGACACGAGGCAGGCGCGCCGAGAGCACCGGACGCGTTCACCCCGGCGCCCTCGGCATCACTGGCCAAGGCAGTTGGTCGCCTTCCAGCCGGTTGCACCTACCGTCGAACTGTCGAACCCGTGATCAGGTCGGCGTCGAGCCACCGCTTCCGCCAGCGGGCGGGTTCGTGCCGTACGGCGGTGGCGGGGCGGGGGTACCCCCGGCACCCGGAGCCTGGGACTGGCCCTGGGACGGATGCACGGCCGTTGCCGGCGGGGGGCCACCGTACCCAGCACCGGGCGAGGGCGGACTGGACTGTCCGTATCCGCCCTGACCCTGCTGGCCGGGCTGACCCTGCCCGTAGGCACTCGGCGGCTGCTGGCCGGGCTGACCGTATCCACCCGGTGCCGGCGGGCCGTAGCCGAGGTGCGGAGCTCCCTGCTGCGAGTCGGATTGGGCGACGTTCTGCTGCAACTTACTGATGCCACCCTGCAGGGACTTCGCCCCGCCGGCTTTCAGGAACGACATCGCGACGCCGACATTCACCACGATCAACGCGGCCAGCGCGAGCCAGCCGCCGATCCCGACCGCTACACCATCGGTGGACAGGATGTCGAGGAACTCGATCAGGAAGAGGATGTCAACCAGGAGCACGATGCCGGCGATGACGAAATGCAGCGGAAAGTTGGCCGGGATGAGCTTGAAGATCTTGGCCACGATCGCGGCCAACACGATGAGGAGCAGGATGACCCCGAAGCTCAGCAGACCGGAGGTCCAAGCGTTGGCACCACCGTAGTCCACACCGGAATAGGAGGCTTGAATCTGAGCCTCGCATGCGGCCTGGGCGTCGCCGAGCCCCGCGCAGGACTGTGCGGCGATGGCATCGATGTCCACGTCCGGGACAGCGAACTCGAAGAAGCTGAAGATGAACACCAACAGGGCCCCGCCGGCGGTCAGCCAGTCAGGCAGCGACACCGACTTCGGGTCGAAGGAGCCACCCGATCGAGCCGCGGCGCCAGGGTACTGACCCTGGTTGCCATAGGATGGCTGCTGAGGTTGGCCGCCGTAACCGGGCGGTCCGCCGGGCTGCTGGCCGTACCCAGGCTGGCCACCCGGAGCTTGCTGGCC
>JACCUF010000208.1 GCA_013811975.1 Geodermatophilaceae bacterium
CGGCTGATCCCCACCGGCGCGGTGATGAGTGGCATCGGGGTCATCACGTCATTCACGAGCCGGTGCCCCCACTCGGCCACCGGGACGAACCGCAGGTCGCGGTTGGTGATGATGCCGAGCAGGGTGCTGTCCTCGTCGATCACCGGGAGGCCGGAGACGCGGTACTCGCCGCACTTCTCGTCGAGCTCCTCCAAGGTGGCCTTCGGACCGATCGTGACGGGGTTGGAGATCATCCCGGTCTGGGTCCGCTTGACCAGGTCGACCTGGTAGGCCTGGTCCTCGATCGAGAGGTTGCGGTGCAGGACACCCAGACCTCCCTGCCGCGCCATCGCGATGGCCATCCGGGACTCGGTGACGGTGTCCATGGCGCTCGACACCAGCGGGATCCGTAGGTCGATCCCGCGGGTCAGCCGGGTGGTGGTGTCCACCTCGCTGGGAATCACGTCCGTCTCACCGGGCAGCAGCAGGACGTCGTCGTAGGTCAGACCGAGGGCTGCGAACTTGTCGGGGACGCCTGAGGCGGTGCCAGCTAGCGAAGACGTCATGAGGTCCTTCCGTGGACGGGTGTCGGCCGGCACCTCATCCTACTCGCGGTCCGGGGCCGGTCAGCCGGTCGCCACGGCCGGATCCATCCAGATGAACTCCCACAGGTGACCGTCGAGGTCGTGGAAGCTCCGCCCGTACATGAAGCCCTGGTCCTGGGTCTCACCCGAGGGCGCTGCCCCCAACGACACGGCGCGGTCTACCAGCGTGTCGACCTCGTCCCGGCTCTTGGCGGACAGCGCGATGGCGACCTCCGTCACGGACTCCGTCGCGACCTGCTTGTCGGTGAACGTGGAGAAGAACGGCTGACGGAGCAGCATCACCGAGCACAGGTCACTGATCGTCATCGCGCCGGCGTTCTCGTCGGTGAACCTGGGGTCGAAACCGAAGCCCAGGTCGGTGAAGAACTCGACGGCCCGGTCCAGGTCCAGGACTGGCAGGTTCACGAAGGTCGTGCGGGACATCGAGGCTCCTCAGGGACGGTGGGGGTGTTCACCCTTACCGACCCGGGGCCTTTCCGAGAATCATCGCTGCCGGAACGACCCCGGTCGGCGACCACCTAGTGCTTCTCGCTGTTAGTTCTTCGGGGGTGTGACCCAGGCGGTGGGATCGCCTAGATAGAGGCCGCAGGCGGTGTCGAGGGCGTCTTCGGGGCTGCCTGCGGTGAGTCCGTCGGGCAGCATGCTGGTCTCGTAGTCCTCGTGGCTGGCCCGGTAGATCGAGAAGCCCCACCTGCTGGCCGAGCCGCCGTAGCGCAATCGGCACAGTCGGAGCTCCTCACCCTCGGTGGTGATGCCGGTGATGTAGGCGAAGCCAGCCCGGTGCGTGACCTCGACGTCTTCGAGCTGCGGCCAGCGTTCCCGGGCGCGGGCATGGAGCTTGTAGGCCAGTGAGGATTTGGTGGACTCGGGGACCTTGGGCATGCCATCCATGGTGGGCCAGGTGCTGGGCACGGCTGTGCCCGGCACGGCGTGTCGGCGCCGGAACGCAACCGCCGTGCGGGAAAACGGTGTTGTGACCGCGACCTCTTCCCCGGTCCTGATCATCCTCACCGACCGAGACCGCGCGGAGCTGGAGTCCTTGGCCCGCGCACGTAAGGCTCCGCTGCGTTCTGTGCAGAGGGCCTGCATCATCCTGGCCGCCGCCGACGGCGACTCCAACGCCCAGATCGCCCGGGACCTGAGCTTGCACCTCGACACCGTGCGGACCTGGCGTGGCCGGTTCGCCGCCGACGGCATGAAGGGCCTGGCCGACCGGCCCCGCTCGGGACGCCCGCCGGTGTTCGCGGCCACCGTGGTCGCCGGTGTGAAGGCGCTGGCCTGTGCGCTGCCCGCCGAGTTCGGGCTGCCACTGTCACGGTGGTCGTGTCAGGACTTGGCCAACGAAGCCATTACTCGCGGCATCACCGCGGCGGTGTCGGGGTCGACGGTGCGGCGCTGGTTGGCCGCCGATGCGATCAAGCCGTGGCGGCACCGGTCCTGGATCTTTCCTCGTGACCCGGACTTCGCCGCCAAGGCGGCACGCGTGCTCGACCTCTACGAACGCGTCTGGGACGGCCGGCGGCTGCGTCCAGACGAGTACGTGATCAGCGCTGATGAGAAGTCCCAACTACAGGCGCTGCGCCGCCGCCATGACGACCTGCCACCCGGACCGGAACGAACCCGGCGAGTGGAGTTCGAGTACGCCCGCGGCGGCACCCTGGCCTACCTCGCTGCACTCGACGTCCACCACGCCACAGTGATCGGCCGGTGCGCCCCGACCACCGGGATCGCTCCGTTCGGCGAGCTCGTCGAGCAGGTCATGACCCAAGAGCCCTACGCCTCGGCGCGGCGGGTGTTCTGGGTCGTCGACAACGGCTCCTCCCATGCCGGGCACGCCTCGGTCGAGCGGATGCGCGAGGCCTGGCCAACCGCCGAACTGGTGCACCTGCCGGTCCACGCGTCCTGGCTCAATCAGATCGAGATCTACTTCTCCATCGTGCAACGCAAGGTCATCAAGCCCGCCAACTTCGCCGACCTCGACGCGCTCGAAAAGCGCCTACTCCACTTCGAAGCCCGGTACAACGCGACCGCGAGCCCGTTCGATTGGCGCTACACCAAGGACGACCTGAACGCCTACCTCAAGCGACTGGCAGCCCACGAACCACTCAGCCCAGCGGCATGACCCCCCGAAGAACTAACGTCGACGACCACTAGTTTGTCTCCATGACACAACAGGACGTCGGAGATATCACCTTTGAGCCGGTGGCCAGTGAAGCCGAGGACCAGGAC
>JACCUF010000282.1 GCA_013811975.1 Geodermatophilaceae bacterium
CGCTCGGTCGATGCTCCCGCCCTCTCTGCGATCCGCGCGGGCGCGCGGTCGATGCTCTGGCCCTCTCGGCAGTACCGTAGGCGACGTGCGACTGTGGAAATGGCTCGGTGTCGCCGGCCTCGCGGGAGTTGCCGCGACCGGGGCGATCCTCGTCCGCGACGAGCGAGCCCGCCGCGCCTACACCCCTGCTGAGGTACGAACCCGGTTGCACGAGCGCGCCGCCCAACTGGCCGCCGAGGCCCCGCCGATTGCCGACCTTGGACGCCTGCCGGTATTCCGCGAAAAGTTCCGCGGGCTCTGGCGTCGACTGAGCCGCTAGCCGGCTTTTCGAGATCACCGAGGCGAGGTTCAGCGGTCTCCGCCCGGAAGGAACTCCTGGGCCTTGGTCTTCAGTCCCTCTTTCAAGATCCCCCACCCATCGGTGTCACCCTTCGCCAGAGCGAGGGCGGAGTCCTTCATCTGCTCGAAGGTGGCGTGCGGCGGAATCGGCGGGATGTCGGCGTTGGTGTGTACGTCGAGCAGCATCGGTCGGTCGGCGGACAGCGCCTGCGCCCAGGCTCCGGCCAGCTCCTCCGGATCGGTGACGGTCCGCGCGGCCAAGCCGAGAGAGGCGGCGAAGGCCGCGTAGTCGACATCCGGCAGCTGCTGGGACTCCACGAACTTCGGCGCTCCGCCCATCCCGCGCATCTCCCAGGTGACCTGGTTGAGGTCGTTGTTGTGCAGGACCGCGATCACAAACCTTGGATCGGTCCATGCCTGCCAGTACCGCTTGATCGTGATCAGCTCGGCGAGGCCATTCATCTGCATCGCCCCATCTCCGGCCAACGCGATCACCGGTCGGTCCGGGTGGGCGAACTTCGCGCCGATCCCGTACGGCACCGCGCAGCCCATCGTGGCCAGCGTGCCGGACAGCGATCCACGCATCTCCCCGGTGAACTGCAGCTGGCGGGCGTACCAGTTGGCGGCGGAGCCGGAGTCCGCGGTGACGATCGCATCGGCGGGCAGCTGGGGGGACAGCTCGGAGAACAGTCGCATCGGGTTCACCGGCTCGGCCTCGACCATGGCCTCGGCCGCCATGGTGTCCCACCAGGCGGCGACGTTGCGCTGCAAGGTTTCCCGCCAGGACCGGTCTTCCTGCCGGTGCAGGTGCGGCACCAAGGCCCGCAGGGTGCTGGCCGCATCGCCGATCAGGTTCACCTCGGTGGGATAGCGCATGCCGATGAGCCGGCCGTCGATGTCGATCTGCACGGCCCGGGCCTGGTCGTAGGCCGGCAGGAACTGGGCGTACGGAAAGTTGGACCCGACGATGAGCAGGGTGTCGCAGTCGCGCATCAGTTCATAGCTCGGCCGGGTGCCGAGCAGCCCGATCGATCCGGTGACGAAGGGCAGGTCGTCGGGCAGCACGTCCTTGCCCAACAGCGCTTTCGCGACTCCGGCCCCGAGCAGATCGGCGACCTCGCTGATCTCGTCGCCGGCCCCGCGGGCGCCCTGTCCGACCAGGATCGCAACCTTGCTGCCGGAGTTCAGGACCTCGGCTGCCTGCCGTACGGCGGCATCGTCCGGCGTGACAGTGGGCCAGGCCGTCCCGATAGAGGACGGCACCATCTTGAACTCGTGGGTCGGCGGGCTGTAGTCCAACTGCTGCACGTCGGCCGGGATGATCACCGCAGTCGGCGCCCGCGCGGCCACCGCGATCCGGATGGCGCGGTCGATCACGTTCGGCAGCTGCTCGGGAACATTGACGACCTGGACGTAGGCCCCGGCCACGTCCTTGAAGAGGCTGAGCAGGTCCACCTCCTGCTGATATGAGCCGCCCAGCGCGCTCCTGTCGGTCTGGCCGATGATCGCGACGACCGGTACGTGGTCGAGTTTGGCGTCGTAGAGGCCGTTGAGCAGGTGGATCGCACCGGGCCCGGAGGTGGCGACGCACACCCCGACTCGGCCGGAGAACTTGGCGTACCCGACGGCTTCCAGCGCCGACATCTCCTCGTGCCTGGACTGGATGAACTCCGGCTGGTTGTCTGCGCGGCCCCAGGCAGCGAGCAGGCCGTTGATGCCGTCGCCTGCGTAGCCGAAGACCTTTTCCACCCCCCACTCACGCAGCCGGGCAAGCAAGAAGTCAGCGGTGGTCTGCGACATGGTGGTGTTCCCTTCCCACGGTGGGCGGTCAGCTGCACATACACCTTGCCGTACCGCCCGCCGACTGATCCTCGATACCGGGATGATGCTGACCGCTTCGAGTTGTCGGCTTCGCGTTCTGCCGGCTGGGGGGCAGCACCGCGGCGAGGCGGCGCGACACTTGACCTCTAGCGCACTTGACGTTGTTTGATCCTTGTCATGACAGACAGCGAAGTGCTGGACGAGACCTACGAGCGGCTGCACCGCACCGGCCCGGAGTTCGAGGGCTGGCTGAGCAATCACGGCCCGATGGCTGCCGACGCCCTGATCCGCCTCGGTCGGAGTGGGCAGGTCGAGGGCTGGGTCGATCAGTACGCGCAGCGGCTCGAGGAGGCACCCCGGCCGCGCTGGCCAATCAGTGCGCACGAATGGCGTGACCCCTTGGGCGACCCCTCCCGGCTCGGTGACTGGAGTGCCCTGTTCGCCCGACAGGTTCACGAAGAGCCATGGCAAGACCTGCTCGCCCGGTGGTGGCCCAGGCTCCTACCCGGGGCAATCGCGTCGGCCACGCATGGACTGATCCGAACCGGCCATGCGGTACGGGCACTGCGCGAGCGCGAGACTTCCCAGCGCCTGGATGAACTCGGTCAGGCGCTCGGGTATTGGGCCGCCCGCTGGCAGCCGCTACCCGGGCAGCAGCCGACCGATGGGACAGCCGACGTCGGCGCGGCCCTGGACGGTGTTCCTCGCCTCGCTTCGGACGGCGGTGCACGCACCCGCCTTGCCCAGCTCGGTCAGACGCCTGCGTGGACTTGCGCGCTGGGCCGCCTGCGGCCGGTGACCCAACCCGAGGCCGTACCGGCAGCCCTCGACGCCCTGGTAGATGCCGCGGTCACCCGCTACGAGCGCTGGGCGCACGGCAGCCCGGTGA
>JACCUF010000368.1 GCA_013811975.1 Geodermatophilaceae bacterium
GTGCAGGCTGTCGTCGACGCGACGGTTGAAGCCGAGGGAGTCGACAAGCCAGTCTGTGTCGCCCAGTCGATCGTGCGCTATTACCCCGCTTACTAGGCCCGCCGGGCTAAGCTCCGCCGCCATGTCATCGAGCGACCTCATCGCCGCGGCCGGGGCCGCGGCCGCGCTGCGAGACGCCCTGCCGCCGAGCACCCCCACGGTTGCCGTTGTCATGGGTTCCGGCTGGTTGCCAGCCGCCGACGTCCTCGGTGAGCCGTTGGCCGAGATCTCAGCTGCCGCGCTTCCCGGGTTCACCGCCCCGTGCGTGGTCGGGCACAGCGGCAAGATCCGGCTGATCGAAGCAGGACAGCGACAGGCCCTCGTCTTCCTCGGCCGTACCCACCTCTATGAAGGCCACGGAGTTGCCCGGGTCGCACACGCCGTTCGTACGGCAGCCGCCGCGGGCGTCAAGACGATCATCCTCACCAACGCGGCCGGGGGACTGCGTGAGGGTTTCATCGTCGGCCAGCCGGTCCTGATCAGCGACCATCTCAACCTGACCGCGACCTCCCCACTGGTCGGCGCGCAGTTCGTCGATCTCACCGATCTGTACTCCCCGCGGTTACGCCAACTGGCCCGCGATATCGAGCCGGACCTCGCCGAAGGCGTGTACGCCGCGCTGCCCGGGCCGCACTTCGAAACGCCTGCGGAGATCCGCATGCTGCGCGGCATGGGTGCCGATCTCGTCGGGATGTCGACGGCACTCGAGGCCATCGCCGCACGGGCTGCTGGGATGGAGGTCTTCGGGCTTTCCCTGGTCACGAACCTCGCTGCCGGGATCACCGGGGTGCCGCTCAACCACGTCGAGGTGCTCGAGGCCGGTCAGGCTGCCGCGCAACGCATGGGTGGGTTGCTGCGCGACCTGATCGGCCGGCTCTAGTGCCATCGCCGATGCCGATGCCATCGTCCCCACCCATGCCGGCGGAGGGGGAGCTCGAGCAGCTTCTCGACCTGGTGTCGTTCTGGATGGCCGACGATCCGCACGCAGACGACGTCCGGGAACTGGGTGCGTTGTTCACCGCCGCCACCGCGGGGCGAGGAGATGCCATCGCCGAACTGCGGGATCGCTTCAGCGGGCCTTTGACCTTCGGAACCGCCGGTCTGCGCGGGCCGCTGCGAGCCGGACCCGCTGGGATGAACGCCGCCGTCGTACGCCGGGCCGCTGCCGGGCTGGCTGCCTATCTCACCGGGTGTGGGACCGTCGGGACGGTCGTCATCGGCTACGACGCCCGGCACCGCAGCCGGGAATTCGCCCACGACAGCGCCGCCGTGCTGTCCGCCGCCGGTTTCCAAGCTCTCGTCCTGCCCCGGCCGCTGCCCACGCCGGTCCTGGCATTCGCGGTCGGGTACCACCGCGCGGTTGCCGGTGTGATGGTGACTGCCAGCCACAACCCGCCCATGGACAACGGCTACAAGGTCTATCTTGGCGACGGGGCGCAGATAGCCCCGCCAGCTGATGCTCACATCCAGGCCGCCATCGCCGCCGTCGGGTCGACGCAGGCCATCCCGCTGGCCGAGAATTTTTCTCGCCTCGACGACGCGGTCGTCTCCGCCTACGTGGACCAAATCGCCGGGCTGGTCGATCCGAACTCTCCCCGCGAGCTGTCGGTCGCCTACTCCGCGATGCACGGTGTCGGTTCGCTCGTGCTACGGGATGTCTTCGCTCGCGCTGGCTACCCAGCACCCGAGGTCGTCACCGCTCAGGACGAGCCGGACGCCGATTTCCCCACGGTCGGGTTCCCCAATCCCGAGGAACCCGGAGCTATGGATCTGCTGCTGGCGCTGATGGACTCCAGCGGGGCCGATCTCGGGATCGCCAACGACCCAGACGCCGACCGATGCGCGATCGCCAGCCGGGGTCGGATGCTCAGCGGAGACGAGGTCGGGGTCCTGCTCGCCGATCATCTGCTGTCGCGGGGGGCGACCGGAACCTTTGCTGCAAGCATCGTCTCCTCGTCCCTGCTCGGGAAGATCGCTGCCGCGCACAGGGTCCCGTACGCCGAGACCCTGACCGGGTTCAAGTGGATAGTCCGTGCGCCGGAGGTCACCGGCGTACCGCTTTCCTACGGCTACGAGGAGGCGCTGGGGTACGCCGTTGCGCCGGCTCTGGTACGGGACAAGGACGGGATCTCCGCGGCGCTGCTGTTCACCGAGCTCGCAGCACGGCTGAAGGCCCGCGGGGCGACCCCGGGTGACCGGCTCGACGAACTGGCCATCGAGCACGGCTTGCATGCCACTGACCAGATCTCGATCCGAGTCGAACGACTTGCAGAGATCGGCGAACTGATGCATCGGCTGCGCCAGGCGCCGCCCGCGCAACTGCTCGGTCGAGACGTGGTGACCGAGGATCTGTTGCCCGACGCCGACGTACTCAGATTCCGCGGCCAGGATCTTCGGGTGATCCTGCGACCCAGCGGTACCGAGCCCAAGCTCAAGTCTTATCTCGAGGTCGTTGTCCCGGTCTCCCCGGACACCGGCATCCTCGAGGCGCGTGGCCGGGCAGGCGAGGAACTGCAAGCGCTGCGCGCTCAGGTCAGCACCCTGCTAGCCCGCTGATCCGCAGACCCCATTCTCGCCGTTATCGCGAAAACTGCTGTTCTGGCGCCTCCAGCCGCGCGGTTATCGCGAT
>JACCUF010000369.1 GCA_013811975.1 Geodermatophilaceae bacterium
CCTCGTCGGAGACACAGTGCGCCTTGGCGGTGGCCTGCCCGAGATAGCCAAGCACCGAGCTGATCTGCTCCGGTTCGACGAGTTCGTTCCAGTCGAGGTCCGCGTCGTACGGCGAGAGCTCGCTGACCACGTACCCGACGCCGTCCAGTTCGGTGTGGCCCAACAGCGGATCCGACCGGGCCTGCAACGACCGCTGGGACACCGCGGTCCGGTGCCCGTGATGGTCGAAATAGTCGTTCATCCGCTCGTCGTCGACCACCCTGGAGGCCGCGGCCACGTTGCCCTGTTTCATCGACAGCACGATGTCGTTCTCCAGGGCCTGGGTCCAGCCCTCGATCAGGAAGTTGTAGGCGGGGAGCCCGGCGCTGCCGATGCCGAAACCGGATCGGCCGACGACATCCTTGACCGCGTAATTGAGCCGCCGCGATCGCTTGCCCTCGGGGATCGACTCCTGGTAGCTGTCGAATGCGGCCATCACTGAGTGCAATTCGTTCTTGTCGAGTTGCCGCACCCCGGCCCCGTCGCGAAACCGCCGGTCGTAGTCGTCGATCACAGTGAGATCCTCGAGCAGCTCGATGCGACTGGCCAGTTTTGCGGTCAACAGGACGTCGCGGACCGGCCCGTCGGTGTCGTCCAGACCAAGGGAGAAGACGTTGTCGTGCTCGGTCTGGACGAAGTCGTGAACCTTGTCGATGTACGAGCGCGCGTATATCTCGATCAGGTCGGTGATCATGTCGTCCGGTAGGGCCTTCTGCCAGCCGATCAGAGCGATGCTGGCTGCCATTCGGCGTACGTCCCAGGTGAAATGCCCGAGATAGGCCTCGTCGAAGTCGTTGACATCGAAGACCAGGACACCGTCGCCGTCCATGTACGTGCCGAAGTTCTCCGCGTGCAGGTCCCCCTGGATCCAGATCCGGCTCGTCCGCTCGTCGGCCCAGGGATCCTTCGCGGCCGCAACGTCGGCGTAGAACAGACACGCGGTTCCGCGGTAGAACGAGCTGGGGTCGGCGGCCATCTTGCGGAACTTCGACCGGAAGGCCGCCGGGTCGGCGACCATCAGGTCGGTGAAGGCCTCCTCCAACACGGACACGATGTGCGCCGTCCGCTCGTCGTCACGGGAGGTTTTCCGGGTGGTCACCAGACGACGGTACTGTCGCGGGCGGTGAACAGCGAGATCGAGACCTCCGACGGCTGGATCCGGCTGGACTGAGCAGTCAATGTGCGCGACCTGGGCGGTCTCACCACCGAGGACGGCCGTACGACGCGGAGCCGGCGGCTGCTGCGGGCCGACAACTTGCAGGATCTGTCCGAGGCCGACGTGCGATTGCTGGTCGATGAATTCGGCGTACGTCAGGTCCTGGACTTGCGTACCTCGGTGGAGATCGAGTTGGAGGGGCCGGGCCCGATCACCCGCGAGCCGGCAGTCGCCGTACGTGAACTGACCCTCTATCC
The DNA here is from genome assembly GCA_013811975.1 of Geodermatophilaceae bacterium. GTDB lineage: Bacteria > Actinomycetota > Actinomycetes > Mycobacteriales > Geodermatophilaceae > JACCQS01. Next base: position 1,453 of record JACCUF010000369.1, read on the forward strand.
CGAAGCCGGTAAGCGCACGGACGCTCTGACCGAAGAGCAGCCGGGCGCAAGCCCGGACGACGCGGTGGCTGGGGTAGGCGCTGATCAGAAGGGCGCAAGCCCGGACGGCGCGTTGGCTGGGGTAAGGACTGATGTGACCGGAGTGTCGGGTGCTGCCGCCGACCAGGTGCCGTGGACCTCCGGGCGCCCCGAACCCGAAGCGATCGACGCCGGCGAACGACCTGCGGTGATCCATTATCTCGGCTACCTCCGGCACGCCGCGGACAACATCGTCGAATCGCTACGGGCCATCGGTGCGCGCTCCGACGGCGCGACGCTGGTCCACTGCGCTGCCGGAAAGGACCGGACCGGCACCGTCATCGCCCTGGCCCTGCTGGCTGCCGGCGTAAGGCGCGAGCACGTGATCGCCGACTACGCCCGCAGCGGGGAGGTCATCGACAAGATCATGGCCCGCCTGGCCTCGACGTCGACCTACGCCGCGGACGTGTCCGACGCGCAAGGCAATCCGGTCACTGACGTCAACATGGATCCAGTGACGTGGGCGGCCATCGCCAACCGACAGCGGCCGCGAGCCGAGACGATGCATCGGTTGCTGGAGATCCTCGACCAGCGGGCCGGCGGCCCGATCCAATGGCTGACCGAAGAAGGCCTGACGGGCGACGAGCAACACGCCATCCGCACCCACCTCCTCGGCTGAAAGGAGCGCCAAGTTGATCATCGGCAAAACGAGGGTTCTTCGGCAGAAAATGGGCGGTTTGCCGATGATCAACCTGCGGGTAGTGGCCAGCGGGATCACGTCGCGTTCTCCAAGTTCGGCGGTCTGCCGCACTGGGACTTCGACGCCGTCCTGATCGGCGAAGACGCCTTCGGGATTTGGGTTCTGCTCCGAGGGGAACCCCGGTTTCGCGTCCGGGAACCAAGTTCATCAACCCGGGCGACGCGATCAGCCTGTTCACCCCCGGCGTCGCGGAGTCACGAGCTTCCACCGCACCAAGGGCGCGCCGCCGGAAGTCACGCTCAGCATCTACGTGGACATCACCACGCCACCGATCTGGGACGGCGACACCGTGTCGATGGTCGATCTGGACCTCGATGTGGTCCAGACGCTGGACGGCCAGGTGCTGGTCGTCGACGAGGACGAGTTCGGGAAGAATCAGGTCAGCTACTGGTATCCACAGGACATGATCACCTCGGCCAGGACATCCTGCGACGAGATAGCCGCGGCCATGCACCGACGCGACGAGCCATATCGCTCGGTCGGCCGGAGCCGACTGCCTCACACCCGAGTTGATCATCGGAAATCTGGGCTTTTCTCGGCGAAGAATGCGCCGGTTGCCGATGATCAATTTCGGTGGCGCGGGGAGCTAGGGTGGCCGTGAGCATTCCTGAGTTCGACGCGGCGTTGGCCGCGGCCAGTGACGAGGTGCACGACCTCGCCCTACGGGCCCGCGCCCTGGTCCTGGATGTGCTGCCGGCAGACGTCCTCGAGACCATCGACGGGACCGACATCGGGTACGGGTGGACCCGCGGCTACAAGGGCACGATCTGCGTGAGCAGCGTCTACGCGCGCTGGATCAATCTCGGTCTGCCCAACGGCGTGGACCTTCCCGATCCGGCCGGTCTGCTGCAGGGCACCGGCAAGAAGCACCGCCATGTACGAATCGCCTCGCTCGCCGACCTTGACAGCCAGCAGTCCGCGGCCTTCTGGAAGCCTCCAGTGCGGCCAACCCCCGGCCCGCCACCCCGAACAGAGTTGATCATCGGCAAAACGAGGGTTTTTTCGGCAGAGAATAGGCGGTTTGCCGATGATCAACTTTGGGTAGCCCGCAGACCATTTACTGACTCCTAGTCCTAGACAGCAAACGACCCCGGTCCCTTGGCGGGAATCCGGGGTCGGGCGTATCTGACCACGATGGGCGGCCAGGACCAGGTGCTCAGCGGTTGAGGCTGATCCCTTCGCGGTTGGCCAGCGTCAGAAGTTCGTCACGCATGGCCGGACCGGGGGCGCGCATGATGGCGACCTCGATGGCACGGCGGGTGCGAGCAGCC
>JACCUF010000383.1 GCA_013811975.1 Geodermatophilaceae bacterium
CACCCGGCCCCTGAGGTCGCGCTCCAGAGCCGCGAGGGCAGGCAGCTGATAGGCCAATGATTTGCCCGATGCAGTACCGGTGGACACGACGATGTGCCGGCCGGAGCGAGCAAGTTCGGCGGCGGCGGTCTGATGCAGCCAGGGCGAGAGGATCCCCAGCCCGGTAAATCGCTCGTGCATCGACTCGGGTAGCCAGGTCGGCCATTCGCCCAGCCGCGCGGGCCGGGAGGCCAGCTCAGCCACGTGCGTCAGCGGGCTGGCAGCGGCGGAGAACGGCGCAAGCCGGCCGCTCGCGTTGGCAGCGGTGAAGGCGGCTCCTCGTACCAGCCTGTCCAGCCTCACCCCAGCCAACGTCGCGCTCGGGCTGACGCCCGGCCGCTCCATCCTCACCCCAGCCAACGCACGCTCCCGGCTCACGCCCGGCCGCTCGACTTGCGTACCCGACACGTTCTCCACTCTGACAGGTGATTCTGACCAGCCCGTGCCCGGACGTGAACCGGCGTTCCCTTAGACTCCCGGCGACGTCTGGCCCGGATCGTCCGGGTCGGCACCAGCTATCTCCTGTGCGCGCACTGCGCGCCGCCGGATGTGCCGGTGTCGTATCAGGAGGAATGAAGAATGCCGGTGGAGACATCCATCTCCGGGGGCGACTACGCCCTCGTCACGATCATCCTGTTGGTCGCGCTCGGAGCGCTCGCGTTTGCCGCGTTCCTCGTCCGCGAGGTGATGGCAGCCGGACAGGGCACGCCGAAGATGCAGGAAATCGCAAAGGCGGTCCAAGAAGGTGCCGCCGCCTATTTGCAGCGGCAGTTCAAGACCCTGGCGATCTTCGCCGTCGTGGTCTTCGTCGTCCTGTTCCTCCTACCGGTCACTGATGGTGGCACGGCCACTCGGATCGGGCGCGCGGTCTTCTTCCTGTTAGGCGCCGGCTTCTCCGCCGCGGTCGGCTTCATCGGCATGACACTGGCCACTCGTGGCAACGTCCGGATGGCCGCGGCTGCACGTGAGGCGGGCTTCAAGCCAGCGTTCCGCATCGCGTTCCGGACCGGCGGAGTGTGCGGGATGATCACAATCGGCTTGGGGCTGCTCGGCGCGGCGCTGGCCCTGCTCCTCTTCAACGAGACCGCCCCGATCGTTCTGGAGGGCTTCGGCTTCGGTGGTGCCCTGCTGGCCATGTTCATGCGGGTCGGCGGCGGCATCTTCACCAAGGCTGCTGATGTCGGCGCCGACCTGGTCGGCAAGGTAGAAGCAGGCATCCCAGAGGACGACCCGCGCAACGCAGCCACCATCGCGGACAACGTCGGCGACAACGTCGGTGACTGCGCCGGCATGGCCGCGGACCTGTTCGAGTCCTACGCCGTCACGCTGGTCGCCGCGCTGATCCTCGGCCAGGCCTTCCTCGGCGGCGATGGGATGATCTTCCCGCTGGTGGTCGCCGCGATCGGCGTCCTCGCCTCGGTCGTGGGCATTCTTGCCTCGAACCCCCGGGACAGCGACAAGAGCGGCCTGACCACGATCAACCGGGGCTTCTTCATCTCCGCGGCTACTTCGTTGGTGCTGGTCGCCGGGGCCTCGTTCATCCTGCTGCCCGGTGACTTCGCGGCGGTCGGCCTCGACGAGGGTGGCAGTCCGGCCGTCATCGGCTTCGTCGCCGTACTGATCGGCATCGTGCTGGCCGCGGCCATTCAGTTGCTGACCGGCTATTTCACCGAGACCAGCCGCAAGCCCGTCCAGGACATCGGTCGCTCCTCACAGACCGGCGCCGCAACGGTCATCCTGTCCGGCATCTCGGTCGGTCTGGAGTCGGCTGTCTACTCCGCGATCCTGATCGGTGCGGCTGTGTACGGCGCCTTCCTGATCGGCGGCGGAATCGCCCTGTACGCCGTGGCGCTGGCCGGCTGCGGTCTGCTCACCACTGCCGGCGTCATCGTCTCGATGGACACCTTCGGCCCGGTCAGCGACAACGCCCAGGGCATCGCCGAGATGTCCGGCGACATCGACGAGTACGGCTCACGCGTGCTGACCGACCTCGACGCTGTCGGCAACACCACGAAGGCGATCACCAAGGGCATTGCGATCGCTACGGCAGTCCTGGCCGCAACAGCATTGTTCGGCTCGTACTACCAGAGCATTCTCGACGCGCTGGAAGTCGCCGGCGCGGACGCAGCCGAGGCGATCAACGGGTTGCAGTTGGTCAGCCCCAACAACATCGTCGGTGCCATCCTCGGTGCCGCGGTGGTGTTCTTCTTCTCCGGGCTGGCCATCAGTGCGGTCTCTCGCGCGGCCGGTCGGGTCGTCTTCGAAGTACGCGAGCAGTTCCGTCTCCGCCCGGGGATCATGGACTACACCGAACGCCCGGACTACAGCCGGGTCGTGGACATCTGCACCAAGGATTCGCTGCGTGAGCTGGCCACTCCCGGCCTGCTCGCGGTCCTCGCCCCGGTCGCGGTCGGTTTCGGTCTCGGGTTCGGTCCGCTGGCCGCCTATCTCGTCGGGGCAATCGCCGCCGGAACGCTCATGGCGGTGTTTCTGGCCAACTCCGGAGGGGCTTGGGACAACGCTAAGAAGATGGTCGAGGACGGGGCCTACGGCGGAAAGGGCAGCCTGGCCCATGCCGCCACAGTCATCGGGGACACCGTTGGCGACCCGTTCAAGGACACCGCAGGCCCGGCCATCAACCCGCTGATCAAGGTGATGAACCTGGTGGCCCTGCTGATCGCTCCGGCGGTCGTGAGCCTGTCCATCGGCTTGGACGCCAACGACACGCTCCGCGCGATCATCGCCCTGACCTCGGTATTGATCATCGTGGTCTCGGTCGTGATCAGCAAGCGTCGCTCCATCGTCATGGGTGCTGACCCGACTGTCGCCGACGACCACGAAAGCCCCCCTCCTACACCGTATCGGGCTTAGCCCCGCACCACCCCCGAGTGAAGGCGTCCTTGAGCCAATAGGTTCGAGTGAAGGACGCCATCACTCACGTTGTCCGGGCCGGGGTGAAA
>JACCUF010000454.1 GCA_013811975.1 Geodermatophilaceae bacterium
CCGGGAAGGCGTCGCGGCTCGCCCTCCTCAAGGCTGCCGCGCAGTCCGATGTGACCGTTCGACAACGCGAACAGCGATTCCAGATGACCCAGGCGTTCGGGGTCGAAGCCGATCTCCCGCAACTTCCAGGTGTCGGCCCCTGAGGTGGGTCGCGTCTCGTCGGAAAAGCTCACCTCGGATCTGCCTCAGTTGTGGCCGCGACGGTGCGGTCCAGAAGCTCAGCCAGGTCGTCGACGACGATGTCGGCTCCGTGCTCGAGCAGTGCCTGCGCCTGTCCCACCCGGTTCACCCCGACCACGAACCCGAACTTCCCAGCGCGGCCGGCCTGAACGCCGGAAATCGCATCCTCGAAGACCGCCGCCTCGGACACCTCGACTCCGAGTGCCCGCGCGCCGGCGAGGAACGGATCCGGAGCAGGCTTGCCCTTGAGATGCTCACGCTCAGCCACCACGCCATCGATCCGGGCCTCGATGAACTCCGCGAAGCCGCCTGCTTCCAGTACGGCCTCGGCGTTGGCCGAGGCGGTCACCGCTGCGATCCGCAGTCCGGCCGCCCGGACGGCGGCCAGGTAGCGCAGCGATCCCTGGTAGGCCGTCACCCCGTGCTCTTCCAGCTCGGCCAGCACCATCTCGTTCTTCGCAGTGGCGACACCCTCGACCGTGGCCGTGTCCGGGCCGTCCTGAGCTCGGCCTTCCGGCAGGATCACTGCCCGCGAGGCCAGGAAGTCGCGTACGCCGTCCTTGCGTGGCTTGCCGTCCACGTGGGCGTTGTAGTCCGCGTCAGAGAACGGCGCAGACTGCTCGGCGGTCAAACCGGGGTAGTTCTGGAGAAAGGCATCGAATGTCCTCCTCCACGCTGCGCGGTGCACGATCGCCGTCTCGGTGAGAACCCCGTCGACATCGAAAAGACAGGCCCGAATCCCCTCGGGCAGACCTAACATGGCGGCAACGCTAACGCCCTACCGACGGGTAGCGCGCGGGGCTCTCCGCACTGAATCAGGCAGGGCTGTACTTGGCCGGAAACCGGGTTGCCGGACGCCGTGCGCAACGATGGGATGGACAACGGACATCCGCCGACAATCTGCTGGCCCGCACCCATGCGGCCGCCCGGAAGGAAACCAGACATGGCTGAGAAGCGAACAGCCAAGACGAGCCCAGCCGAGCCGGCCGAATCGTCATCGGCCAAGCCGGCCGAATCGTCAGGGGCCGACGACAAAACCCGAGACGCTTTTCGCCGGGCACTTGAGGCGAAGAACGCGAAGGCCGCCGAGCGCACAGGCGAGGAACACCTCAACGCTACGGGAATGTCCCTGCATCCCAATGACAAACAGCAACGAACTCACCGTCGCAAGTCCGGCTGAGCCCGGTGGCTAGCGCTGGGCGACCCTGACCGTCAGAGTTTCGAACACCGTCTGCGTGTCGTCGCTCACGGTCACCACGATCGTGTACGTCCGACCGGCTTCGGCATACCGCTCCGACCGGAGTTGCAGGGTGTCGTCGTCGACCTGAACGATGTCGTTGCAGAATTCGCTGAAGTCACCGCCGCAGTCGGGCTCGGACGAGGTCACCGACACAATCGTGACGGTCAGCGGAACGCCGGCTGCCGAACGCGCAGTCACGTCGACCGTCCGATATTTGTGGTTCGGTGGCCATAGGCGGCTGGGTGTGGCGCTCACGGTCGACCCAGGTAGGCCGTTCAGGGCCAGTCCGACCAGCACCGGATCGTGATCGGAGGTGCGGAACTCGTCGGGCGCATAGAGCGTGTCCTGCTGTGACGCAGTCTTGAAGTTCGTGTTGTAGTCCAGGACTGCGGGCTCGTCGGCGTTGATGTGGTACTCCGCTGCCCCGGTGACCTGGGCCGCCAGCGAGGGCGAGGCCAACGCGTAGTCGAGGTAGCCCCACTGGCCGTCGAAGACGTAGGAGTAGGCATCGGGCCCGATCAAGGAAGCCGCGAGATCGACGAAACCGGCCTCGACCAGGACGTCGATCGGGTCTTCCTTGGCGTAGGAGTTGAAGTCCCCGACGAGAAGCGCGTCATCGTCCACCACCCCGGTCGGGCGGGTGGCGATCCAGTCGGCCAGTGCCTCGGCAGCGGCAGTCCGCGTCGGGTTCCAGCAGCCCTGTCCGTCGCCCTGGTCAGCGTCGGCACCGGTCGCGCCGGAGCAGCTCTTGGACTTGAGGTGGTTCACCACGACGGTGAAGACCTCACCGGTGGCGTTCTCGGTGAAGCTCTGCGCCATCGACGGCCGCATCAGATCGGAGTTGAACCGCGGATCGACGGTCTTGTCCAAGATCGCCTCGGCACCGAGCGGGGTG
>JACCUF010000456.1 GCA_013811975.1 Geodermatophilaceae bacterium
TTGCGAAGGCCAGCATGGCTGAGTCAGGCCGGGCGAAGCAGGACGACCAGGGAGTCCAGACGGGTCAGGTTGGCCGGTGCCAGCGGTGATCGGATCACGTCGATCACGGTGAAGCCGGCTCGGGCGGCCAGCAGCCGCAGCGTGTACGGCGTGTAATGCCAGATGTGCTCGGTTGGTTTGAGGGTCCACCAACGTTCGCGGAGCAGCCGGCTCGGCAGCGAGGAGAAGTACGGCGTGGAGATCGCGACGGTACCGTCGCCGGCGATCAGCTCATGGATGCGATGCAGAACTGCCAACGGGTCCGGTACGTGTTCGAGGGTGTCCCAACCGCAGATGACGTCGTACGGCCCGCTCAGCGGCGCATCCACGAGTTGCCCACAGTGGACAGCGATGCCCTGTTTCGCGGTCACCTGTGCGGCGGGCCGGGACAACTCGACGCCCTGGACGTCGTAGCCCCGATCACGAGCTGCGGCGAGAAACAGCCCGTAGCCGCTGCCGAATTCGAGCAGCCGCTGCCCTGCCGCGCAACGGTCACCCTTCCGCGTAGAGGAGCCCGCCTTGGCGATCCGGTTGAGCCGGCCAGAAGTCCAAACGCGCTGCAGCGCCATCGCCGGGGACCAGCGCGACCGGTCGCCGTACACCCCACCCTCGAAGTAGCCCACCTGATCGTAGAACCGGGACAACGCCTCCGCCCGCAGCCGTGGGGAGACGAAGACCAGGGTGCAGCAGGCACAGCGCCGCATCCCGTAGGGCGGCAGATCGTAGAGGAGCGCGCCGGCGTCGCCGCACAGACAGCAGGTGACCTGCTCGGTGTCGGCCGCGGAGAAGACGGGAGCTGAGTCACTCACCCTGGCAGGCTAGTAGGCGTCTCATTCGCCGACCGGGACCGACCTGGCGTCGCCACCTGATCAGCTGTCGCTGGACGGCTGTCGGAGGCTGGTGCCGGGCGATCGGGTCCCGACGCAGCAGCGTCGACCGACGAGTCGGTCCTGCGCGGGCTCCCTTCGACCAGCGGCTCGGATTTGGTCGGGAGCCAGTAGGTACTCATCGCATCGAACACGCGTGCGCGCAGGGCCTCCGAAGGCACCGGCCGCCGGCGCGCGACAGGAAGCACCGCATACCGTTCCGGGGCCAGATGCGCGCGCGCAATCAACAGTTGCCGCAGATCGTCGAGATGCGCCTCGATGTCGTCGAGCACCACCGTCAGATGCGGTACCAGGCGCCCGCTGCCCCACCGAAGCGCCCTCATCTGCTCGCCTGTGTCGACGTTGCCGGCGAGGTCGCTGCGGGCCTGTACATCGTCATGAAAACCGTCGCAGACCACGATGCCGCCACGATCGAGGACCGGGCGAATCACTTTGGTCGCATACTCAGAGTGCGCGGCGGCGGCCAGGAGTGCCTGTGCTGCGAGGCTGGCCGATGGCTCCGTCGAATGTGCGACCGGATGCACAGTCGAATCGGCATCCACTGGCTCCGAGAGCCGCTTGGCAGCCGCCTGTTCGTCGGAATATCCAGTCAGCACGACGTCATGACCCTGGCGTGCAAGCCAGTCGACCAGACCCACAGCTACCCGGCGCCGCTCTACGGGTTCAGGCCCCTCTATGGCCAGGAACAGCCCGTCATGCGGCGGTTCGTCTGGACCCAGCGGCGCCGAGCCGAACAGCTTGCGCAGCGCTCCCATCAGAACGCTGCGCTGCCCCGGCGCCACCCGACGGGCGACGTAGGAGCTGACTGCCACGGCAAGGATTCCGGCGATCAACAGCGTCAGCCCCGGTCCGGTGAAGACCAGTTGGGCCTGCCCGATGATGATGACGTGGTCGCCGAGCAGTCCAGCCACGAGGGGGCCGATGGCGACGGTGAGCAAGAGCATGATCCGGACCGACGAGATGACAAAGGCAAACGTCCGCCCGCGCAGCCGGTCGACCACCTCGTACCCGATCAGGGTGTAGCCGACGATCCAAGAAACACCGGAAAAGAATCCGACCGCACCTGCCATGGCCGCGGCGATGACGAACTCGCGCATGAATGACATCACGACGAGCACCAAGCCGGCCAACCCGATCGACACACCAAAGATCCGCCGACGGGTGATCCCCGGCAGCAGCCGCGGTCCGAGCAGCATCCCCAGGGCCAGGCCGGTGAACACGCTGCCGAAAAGGAGGCTGTAGCCGGCCGTGCCGGCGCGCAGCGTGGTGACCCAGAGCTGGGCGACCCCGATCACGAAGCCACCGGCCGCAAATGCCCCGAGGATGCCAACGTAGAGGGCCTTCATCAGCGCGTTGGAGCGCAGGAAGCTGACACCTTCCTTGATCAGCACCAACAGACTGGCCCCCTTCTCCCGCTCCCCGATAGCGGCCGGGATCGCGTGCCGCGAGAAGAAGATCGTCCCCGCACTGATCAGGAAAGAGACGGCGTTGAAGCCCAGGGCGATGACGATCGGAACGCTCGGGCCATCAAATGCCTGAGCCAGGTCGGGGTCGACGTTGCGCGGATCGCCGAAGAACCGGCTGGCGGTGTTGAGCAGGGCGAAGAGCAGCGCCGCGACGGGAACCGCGCCGTAGACCGACAACAGGGACAGTTGGTTGGCCACGGCCAATCGCTTCCGCGGAACGAGGGTCACCCAGAGCGCCTGCTTGGCCGGCATCGTGAACAGGCCAACGGCCTCGATCAAGAATTGCGCCAGGTAGAGCCAGAGAAGGTCATACCCGATCGCGATCGACAGATAGAGCAAGGCGGCTAACGTCTCGCCGACGATCACCGTCTTGCGCCGATCCAGCCGGTCGGCCAGAGCCCCCGCGAAAGCGCCGAGCACCAAGTCGGGAAGCAGCCGAATCAGGATGACTCCGGAGATTGCCGTCCCCTGGATGGCTATGGACTTGTCGGCCGTGAGTTGTTGCGCCATCGCCGTCGTGGCCAACAGTCCGAGCCAGTCCCCGAGGCTGGACAGCGCGATAGCCGCCCAGACCCTCCGAAAGACCGGGATGCGCAGCAGCGCAACGAGCGAATTCTCCCGCCGTGCGGCTCTCGCGGCTGCGTCGATACTGCGCTCCTCGCTAGTCACGTGGAGGGTAGCGAAGGGGCGGCGCTGTTCAGACCCGATTGGGTCCAGTCGGCTCGGGTCGTTGCGGTTTACCGTTCCCGGGACGTTGCCCATCGTCGGGCGAATCAAGAATCTCTCCCTCTAACACGTCACCGCCTGAGGCTGATGATTTCAACCCAGTGGCGGCTGGTCTGTGGTCAGGGAACTCGAGGGGTACTCGACGCAGATGGGTCCGCATCGATCGTCCTAGGAAGAACACCACGACCAACAGGCTGAGGATCAGAAATAGCCCGACCGGACCCGCCTTCCCGATGTCCTCCTCCGCGGCCAGCGACGCGAATAAGCCGATCACCTGGTCAGTCATGCAGACACTGTTTCGCGCAGGCCGGCGAACAGATCATCCTCAGGCACCGGAGCGTCGACCAGGCTGCGCGCCAACTCGTAGTCCTCGGTGGGCCAGATCTCGCGCTGCAGGTCCAGTGGGATCGAGAACCACCGACCTACGGGGTCCACCTGGGTGGCGTGGGCGATCAACGCCTGGTCCCTGGTCTCGAACCAGTCGGCACACGGCACCCGGGTGGTCACCCGCGTGGAGTTGTCCTCGGCCTCGTCCCAGTTCTCCAGCCACTCGACGTACGGCGACTCCGCACCCCTGGCCAGCAGCGCCTCGTGAATGGCCAGCAAACGGGCCCGGGTGAAGGTCATGTGGAAGTACAACTTGCTTGGCTGCCACGGATCGCCGGTACCCGGGTAGCGCTCCGGGTCCCCGGCGGCCTCGAAGGCGACCATCGAAATGTCGTGAGTCTTGATGTGATCCGGGTGCGGATAGCCGCCCTTCTCGTCGTAGGTCGTCACCACGTGGGGACGAAACGATCTGATCAGTGCCACCAGAGGAGCCGCAGCTTCCTCGGTCGGCATCAGGGCGAAGCAACCCTGGGGCAGATCCGGGAGCGGATCGCCTTCGGGAAGGCCGGAGTCGACGAACCCGAGCCAGGCCTGGCAGACCCCGAGGATCTCTCGTGCACGCTCCATCTCCGCGGCTCGGATGTTGGCGATGTCGGCCAGGACGTCGGGGCGATCCATCGCCGGATTGAGGATCGACCCACGCTCCCCACCGGTACACGTCACCACCAGGACGTCCACTCCCTCCCGGACGTAGCGGGCCATCGTGGCGGCGCCCTTGCTCGATTCGTCGTCGGGATGTGCGTGCACGGCCATCAGCCTGAGCGGAGTCAGGTCATCGGGCGGGGTCGGACTCACTCCCATATCATGACCAATGCCGGAATCCGGCAATGCGGCAGCCTCGGCCCGGACGCGGTAGCGTCGTTCTTTCTGCCCGCCCGCCCAACCCTGCCCGCCCGCCCGAACGCCCGACCAGTCACTAGCCTCGGGTGGCCGCACTGCCTCGCGCGCCATTTGTTCGCGCGACCCCACCGCATGACCAAGCACCTGAGGAGTCCCACCGTGTCCAGCGCCACCGTCGAGCCAACGTCTGAACCGACCACCTGGTTGACGCAGGAGGCCTACGATCGGTTGCGCGCCGAACTCGACCAACTCATCACCGGCCGTCCGGCGATGAGCGCGGAGATCAATGCGCGCCGGGAGGAGGGTGACCTCAAGGAGAACGGTGGCTATCACGCAGCCAAGGAGGAGCAGGGCAAGGCCGAGGCCCGGATCCGTCAACTGAGCGACCTGCTGCGCGGCGCCGAGGTCGGGGATCCGCCGGACCACGCCGAAGAGGCCGCTCTCGGAACGGTGGTCACCGTGCGATTCGTCGGGGACGGCGACACCGAGAAGTTCCTCCTCGGCTCACGCGAGATCGGTGGCACCACCGATTTGACCGTCTACTCGCCCGAGTCAGCGCTCGGGACGGCGATTCTGGGCAAGAAGGTCGGTCAGAGCGTGATCTATCCGGCTCCGAATGGGAACAAGGTCGAGGTCGAGATCGTCGCCCTCGAGACCTTTCGGATCTAGCTGGTCGGACCCGAGCCCGGGTCCTGATAGTCGTAGGCGCCGGGTTTTCGGCTGAGCCAGGACAGCGCCTCGAGCGCCGCCGCGGCGCGAGCTTGAACAGGCCCTGGGTGCTCGTGATGTGCGCTGGTCAGGTACCGATTGACGATCGAGGCGAGGTAGAGCAGTCCGAGGACGTCCTGCTGTGACGGGCGGACGTACTCACGGGCCATCGGCAGTCCGAGAGCTCCTACGATCGTGGCAGCGGTGAACCCTTCGCGTCGGGCCAGCGCGCTCAGGACGTAATGGATTCGATCCATGCCTACCGGGACGCCGGTGTCGAACCGCTCCCAGTCCCAGAGCTGGACCCGTCGGCGTCTCCACGCCATGTTCCACGGTGACCAGTCCCCGTGCCAAGCCGCGTAATCCAGGACGGTGTGCGGGTAGCGCGCCGCGATCCGATCCAGGGCGTCGATGTAGGTGGATGCTGTCGCCTCGTCGGCTATCCCCGGGACGCTGGCTCGAAGGCGGCGCATCAGCCCACTGGCGGCTACCAACTGATCTCCTTCTGAGAAGACCCGCCCGAGTTCCCGCATGGCTTTGGTCGGCGGAACCGAGACGGGTCGCCGAATGGCCGGCTTGGCGGGGATGTGTAGTGGGGAGATGACGAGGACCTCGAAGGAGTGCCACGACCCGACATGGATCAGCTTCGGCACCAACAGGGATGACCACCGGACTCCTCCGATCAGGCGTAACGCCTCGGCCTCGACGCGCACCAGGTCACGGGTCGGCTCGGTGTCGCCGATCTTCACGAAGGCCAGACATCGACCGGAGGGATGGAAGGCCTGCAGCACGGGCTTCTGGGAGGCGCGGGTCAGGCCGATGCCGAGACTGACCACGACCTCCTGCCCCAACACACCCGACAGGTAGGTCTCGATCGAGTCGGGCGCGGCCTCTCTCTCCATCACAACGATGCGGTGCGCGAGCAGACGTTCGGCGCCGACGCGTAATCCACCCGCGGCGATCACCCGACGGAGCCGTTCTCTGAGCGGCAGATAGTGGTTGAACCGCAACAGGGCCGCCGCCGAGGCCCGTCGGTGACCGGCCGGCACCAGCAATCGAGGCTCGTCGGAGTTGGGGACGTAGATCAATTCTTTGGCACCGGGCCCGCGCCGGCCAGGTGCGATGGACACCCGTGCGGTGGGCCACAGGCTCGCCACGGTGTCGAGAAGGGGATGCCCCGCCCAATGGCCAGGCGCATCCGCTGTCATGCGTGCACTTTCGCATGCAACCGCCCGATGATGTGGATGTGACGCTCATTGCCGTTCCGGCGTTTGGGTCGAGGCGCTGGCCCGGCGAAGCAGACCCCTGGTCCGGTAGCGGACGTGTGCGGTCAGCGCGATGTTGGTCGAGGTACGAACGATGTCCGGGTGTGCGACGAGCCGGTCGATGACCTGTTGCAGGTCCCCGTGGGAGCGCGCGACGATCCTGGCCAGCATGTCCGCGTCACCGGTGATCGTGTGCACCTCTAGCACCTCGTCGATGCCGGCGAGGTGTTCGGCGACGATGGGGCCTCTCCCCTGCCGGATCTGCACGGTGGCGAAGGCCATCACAGTGAAGCCCAGCGCGGCCGGATCCACCTCCGGCCCGAACCCGACGATGACGCCGGTCTTCAGCAGCCGGTCCAACCGCGCCTGCACCGTCCCCCGTGCCACGCCAAGGCGGCGGGAAGCCTCCAGGACGCCAATCCGAGGCTCGTCGGTCAGCAACCCGATCAGCCGCGCATCCAGACCGTCGATACTCATACCCGTCATCCTGACCGACCCGGGCACGTCCGGGTATCCGCGCCCCGCCGGGAAGTGGGCCACTGATG
>JACCUF010000464.1 GCA_013811975.1 Geodermatophilaceae bacterium
GCGGCCATCGCCGAAGCCACCGCGGGGAGCATGGGGGTGGTGGCCGCGTGGTCGAGGTAGGTCATGTTGATGGAAAGCCTAACCGCCGACTCGCCGAATACCGCGCCGCGCGAGCACCTGCCGTACGGCCGAGCGAGTCAGGCCCTGCGCTTGGTGATCTCTTCGGTCAACGCCGGGACGATCGCAAAGAGGTCACCCACGACACCGAAGTCGGCGAGCTCGAATATCGGCGCTTCGTTGTCCTTGTTGATCGCGACGATAGTCTTCGAAGTCTGCATCCCCGCGCGGTGCTGGATCGCTCCCGAGATTCCGACGGCCATGTACAGCTGAGGTGAGACGGTCTTGCCGGTCTGCCCGACCTGGAACTGGTGCGGATAGAAGCCCGAGTCCGTCGCCGCACGGGAGGCCCCGACCGCACCACCGAGGGAATCGGCGAGCCCTTCGATCAGCGCGAAGTTCTCCGCGCTGCCGACTCCGCGACCCCCGGAGACGATGATCGAAGCCTCGGTCAGCTCCGGGCGTCCGCCACTGGCCTCCACGGTTCGTTCGACGACGGTGACCCTCTTGGCGTCGTCGCTGATCGCGATGTCCACGGCGATCTCCTCGCCGGCCGCGGGCGCCGGCTCGGGGGGAACCGAATTGGGGCTCACGGTATAGATCGGAGTCCCTTTGGCCACCTTGGACTTCACGATGACGGCCCCGGCGAAGACCACCTGGGTGACGGTGCCGTCCGCGTCGACCTCGCTGATGTCGGTCAGCAGCCCGCTGCCGATCTTGAGTGCCAGCCGACCCGCCACCTCTTTGCCCTCCTGGGTGCTCGGGAGCAAGACCGCGGCGGCTGAGGTGTCGCCAACCAGCTTGGCCAGTACCTCCGCCTTCGGCGCGACAAGGTGATTGTCGATGTCCTCTGATTCCGCGACGTAGATCTTGGCGGCTCCGTACTCGGCCAGACGCTCCTTGACCGCCGCGGCCGTACCCGCAAGCCCGGCCACGACCGCCGACGGCTCGCCCAATGCGCGAGCTGCGGTCAGCATCTCGAGGGTGACCTTCTTGAGACCGACGCCGTCACCATCGGCCACGGTCTCGACCAGAACCAGTACTTCAGCCATTTGCGCTACTCCCCGCCCTCAGACAAACTTCTTCGATGCGAGGAAGTCGGCGAGCTTTGCCGCTCCGTCTCCCTCGTCGTTGACCTGTTCGCCCTCGCTTTTCGGTGGGCGGCTGGCGAACTCCAGGACGGTGCTGGTCGCCGCGCCCAGGCCGACCTCTGATTCGTCCACGCCGAGGTCGGCCAGGCTCAGCGTCGTGACCGGCTTGCTCTTGGCGGCCATGATCCCCTTGAAGGAGGGGTAGCGCGGCTCGTTCATGGTGTCCCAGGTACTGACGATCGCCGGGGTCTGGCCTTCGATCGTCCAGTAGCCGCCGTCGGTCTGGCGCTCGACGGTGAGCTTGGAACCATCGACGGTGAGCTTGCGGGCACCGGACAGATGGGCCACGCCGAGGCGTTCAGCGAGCAGTGCGGGCATCATCGTCAGGCCACCGTCGGTGGATTGCGCGCCGGAGAGCACCAGATCCCACTCGATGGTGCCCAGTGCCTTGGCCAGCACCGCGCTGGTGGCAATCACGCATGAGCCGTGCAGCGCCGGGTCGGTCACATGGATTGCCTTGTCGGCGCCCATCGACAGCGCCTTCCGAATGGTGTCGGTGGCAGAGTCCGGGCCCATGGTGAGGATCGTGACCTCGCCGCCGTGGGCCTCCTTGACCTTGAGCGCCTCCTCGATGGCGTACTCGTCCATCTCGTTGATGACGTTGTCCGCAGAGGCGCGCGCCACCGTGTTGTCAGTGGAATCGAGCGTTCGCTCGCTGCCTGAATCAGGTACCTGCTTCACCAGGACGACGATGTTCATGCCCTATGAGCTCCCTGTCCGCATCTGTTCGCATCGGTGAGTCTGACATCTGAGTGGGGCGGTTGGAGCAGTCTGGCAGGCTCGTCCCGACCGACATCTTGCGCCCGATGTTACTGAGGGGTAGGGGTACGCGTTACGCGAAATGGGGGTGAGTCTGGTCACGGCTAATGCGGCCGACGAGGTCGGAACCTGTTGCCTCGTCCTGCATACCCACCTTCCTTGGGTGGCACATGCCGGCGCCTGGCCGGTCGGCGAGGAGTGGCTGCATCAGGCGTTCACCTCCTCCTGGCGGCGAGTCGTCGAGGTCTGCGAGACCTTGGCGGCCGAGGGCCGCCGGGAACTCTTGACGCTCGGCATCACGCCGACGGTCGCGGCCATGCTCGACGACCCGTACTGCCTGAACGAGATCCACCGCTGGACCGGCAACTGGCTGCTCCGTGCGGAGGAGCTCGCCGCCAGCCGGCAATCGCATCTTCGCGAACTGGCCCGCTTCGAGTATGGCGCCGCCGCAGCGTGTCTTGGCGATGTGGAGGACCGCTGGTTGCGCGGTGGTGCCCCCATCCTGCGGAGCCTGTCCGAAGCGGGCGTGGTGGAACTGCTCGGCGGGCCGGTGGCGCATCCATTCCTGCCGTTGTTGGACGATCGGCTGGTCGGGCACACGCTGCGTACTGGACTCGACGATGCCCGAATCCGCTGGGGTACCCGGCCCACCGGCATCTGGGCCCCGGAGTGCGGATACCGGCAAGGGCTCGAGCGCAGCTACGCAGAGCAGGGCGTTGACCACCTGCTCGTCGACGGCCCGGCCCTGCACGGTCGTACGGCACAGGCTCACCCGATCGGCAGATCGGACGTCATGGCTTTCGGGCGCGATCTCGACGTGACCTATCGGGTCTGGTCACCCAAGTCCGGGTATCCGGGCAACGCCGCTTACCGCGACTTCCACACAATCGACCATGCTTCCGGCTTCCGCCCAGCGCGCGTGACCAGTCGCCAGACGCCACCAGAGGACAAGGCTCCGTGGGATCCGGTCAGCGCACAGGCAATCGCCCGCCGGGACGCGCGGAACTTCGTTGACGTCGTGCGCCGGCGCCTGCTCGACCTCGCGGCCAAGACAGGACGAAGGGCATTGACTGTCGCGGCATACGACACCGAACTGTTCGGACATTGGTGGTACGAGGGACCGGCCTGGCTCGAGGAGGCCCTGCGGTTACTGCCGCTGGCCGGCGTCCGCGTTACCACGCTGCGGGGCGCACTGGAGGCCGGTCACGGCGGCACCCCGGTCGAGATTGCAGCGTCGTCCTGGGGCAGCGGCAAGGATTGGCGGGTCTGGGCCGGGCCTCACATGGCCGACATCGTCGATGCCGGAATGGTCATGGGCAAGCAACTGCTGTCCACCGTCGATGCACAGCGCTCGCAGGTCCGAGATCATGCACTGGACCAGCTCTGTCGAGAGGCCTATCTGGCGCTGGCCAGCGACTGGGCTTTCATGGTCAGCAAGAATTCCGCCGCGGATTACGCCAGGAGTCGGATCGCGACACACTCGGCCCGGTTCGATCGGTTGCGCCGTGCGATCGACAGCGATCCGGTACGCGCGAGCGGGATCGCCCGCGAGTACGAACACGTCGATGGCCCCTGGCGCCATCTCGACGCGAGACTCCTGTGATCCCGACCGGAGCGCCCAACCAGGCGCGAGGTACAGCGCGTCTGACCCGCACATTCGTCACTATGTCGGGGTTGGGGGCGCGCTACCTCGGTGCAGGAGGTCCCGCGGCGACCGCGCCGTCGAGGTCCTACGGTGTCCGGGTGATCAGCTACGAATGGCGCGGCAACTTCGACAACGACGCCCTGAATCAACTGCACGCTGAGGGATTCGAACACCCCGTCCTGGCCGACGACTGGTTAGCCACGGTGGACCAGCACAGTCTCGGCTGGGTATGCGCCTGGGACGACGGCGCTCTCGTCGGCTTCGTGAATGTGGTCTGGGACGGGACGGTCCATGCGTTCATCCTTGACACGTTGGTCACCGAGCGCGTGCGGCGGCAGGGCGTCGGATCCGAGCTTGTCAGCGTTGCCGTCCGGCAGGCTCGGGCGGCCGGTTGCAGTGGCTGCACGTCGACTTCGATGACCAGCTGCGTCCGTTCTACTTCGACCGCTGCGGTTTCCGTCCCACTAATGGCGGTCTTGTCGCGTTGTAATGGCGGCAATTCCGTTCGCCGGGGTCCGATGTGCAGCCGCTGTCGTCTCACCGAAGTTGATCATCGGAACTGGGGTGGGTTATCCAGCCGATCCGGTCCTAAACCCCCCACAGTTCCGATGATCAACTTGCAACTGGGCTCAGGCCAGGGAGGAGGACCGCGGGTAGGCGTCTGTTGGGTCGGTCAGGACGTTGACGACGTAGGGCACGTCGGCGTCGAACGCGCGAACCAGCGCCGGGGCGATGCCGTCGGCCTCGGTCACCGTCTCCCCGGCCCCGCCGAGCGCGCTGACAACCTGGTCGTACTTCAGGCCGGGCTGCAGGTCCGCGGCGACGTCGTAGCCATACAGCTGTTGCATCGGGTGCTTCTCCAGCCCCCAGATACCGTTGTTCCCGACCACAATGACGACCGGGAGTTTCTGCCGAACAAGGCTTTCCGCATCCATCAAGGAAAATCCGGCGGCCCCGTCCCCGAGCACGACGCAGACCTGGGACGAGGGGCGGGACAATCGGGCACCCATCGCGTATCCCATCGACGTACCCAAGCAGCCGTACGGACCGGGATCCAGCCAGCACCCGGGCGTGTACGAGTCGAGATACTTCCCGGCGTAGGAGACGAAGTCACCTCCGTCGCAGATGACCACGGCGTCACGGTCCAGCGCCTTGCGCAGTTCGCCATAGACCCGACTGGGCTGGATCGGGTCGGAGTCCGCTCCCAGGGTGGCGCCCTCCTTGGTCCGAGCGGCGGTTTCGGCTTCGCGCAGCGTGATCAACCAGGGTTCATGATCGGCGCGCGTTCCGCTGTACTGGGCGAGCCCGCTGAGGACCGACCGAAGATCTCCGCTCACCCGGACTGATGCCTTGAGGTGTGCAGCGTGTTGGCTCTCGTCGTCGACAATGTGCACTACCCGGGCCGCGCCGAAGTCGCCGAAGGCAAGCCGGAAGTCCAACGGCGTGCCGACCACCGCGATGACGTCGGCCTGCTGGAAGGCGGTCCGACGGGCTCGGGCGAAGCTGAGTTCGTCATCGGCGGCCAGACATCCACGGCCCATCCCATTGGCGAATACCGGAACCCGCAGAGCGCGCGCGGCCTCGGCAAGCTCGTTCCAGGCGCCGTCGGCGTACACATCGGTTCCCACCAGAACAACCGGGCGCTGCGCCTCGGCCAGGACTCGGGCGGCCTCTGCGACGAACTCGGGATCGGGTTCCGGACGCGATGGCGGATTTCCCGAAGGGGCGGGAACCTCGGCCCGGCTGAAGATGACATCCATCGGGATGTCGAGAAAGACCGGACCGCGATGGCCGGTCAATGCGGCCTGCAACGCACGGTCCACGTCGGCCGGAATCGCCTCGACACTGGTGCTGGTCGCAGCGTGCTTCGTAATCGAGGCGAGGATCGGGACGTGGTCGATCTCCTGCAGAGACCCCGAACCCCACCGGTACTGGGGTGCCCGTCCGCCGATCACCATGACCGGCGACCCGTTGAACCTGGCCGTGGTGACTGCGCTGATCCCGTTGGTGACACCGGGCCCGGCCGTCAGCGCCGCGACTGCGGGGCGACGCTGCAGCTTCGAGGTCGCCTCGGCGGCGAACACGGCGGTGGCTTCGTGGCGGACATCGTGGATCGGGAGACCGGAGGTGTGCAGGGCGTCGTAGAGCGGGAACACGTGGGCACCGGAGAGGGTGAACAATTCCTCGACCCCGTATCGACGCAGCGCGGCGAGGGCGAGATCACCACCGTGGCCTTCCACTATTTCTCGAGCCTCATCCGCATGCCACCCCACGCTAGTCGCGGCCATCGGCGGCATGAGCACGGGCAGCACGAGCGGTCTTGACCTCGATGTCGGCCAGCGCTGCGCGGGTCTTTTCCGCAATGGCGTGGGCCGCCTGGCGATCGGCGACGACTCGTGCTGGGGCCCCGGCAACGACCGCGTACGGCGGAACGTGACGGGTCACCACCGAATTCGCACCGACGACCGCGCCGTCACCCACCGCGCAGCCGCGCAACACGGTTGCCTTGACCCCCAGCCAGCTCCCGGCACCGATGCGGACCGGCGTCTTCACGATCCCCTGGTCCTTGATCGGCCGTTCCACGTCGTCGGACCGATGGTCGAAGTCCCCGATGTAGACGTAGTCCGCGATCAGCGCGCTCGGCCCGATCTCCACGTCGAGGTACGAGTTGACGATCGCATGGCGGCCGAAGACGGCCTTCTCGCCAACCCGCAACGTGCCCTCATGGGCCCGCAGGGCGGTGCCGTCTCCGATATGCACCCAATCGCCGAGGATTATCCGGCCATACCCCGGCCGGGCGTCGAGTTCGACCCTACGGCCCAGAAACACCATGCCCTGCAAGATGATCGACGGTTGCCCCAACCGCAACCGGATGAGCCTCAGATATCGGATCAGGTAGTAGGGAGTCCAAGCACGGTGCCGGAGGACCCACCGCAGCGAGGATATTGAGACCAACCTGAACGCTGTCCTGCCCTGCGTGCCGGTGGTAGTCCGATTCGCCACGACGGCAACGGTAACGTGGCGACCGAGCGCGGCCGCGCGTGCCGCCGGTCGTTAGAGGAGGGCCGTGAACAGGCAACCGGGAGCAGAGTCCGACGTACCCGACGACGAGGCGGAGGCGACCGGACGACCGACTGGCGGCGACCCGGAATCCGACGGCGGGGACAGCGCCTCGACCACGGGTACAGGTGAAGCGGGCAGCTTCGTCGGGCGCACCGCCGGGCAGGACGATGGCGGGGTCGGTCAGACCGGGGCCGAGGCACGCGGGGCCGAGCAGTCCCGCGATCCTGACGACTGAGCTACCGAGTCCCCGCCAGCCGCTCCGGCGGTTGGGGTTTCACGCCGGTGATCAAGGCGTTGTAGAACAGCCCTGCCGGGACGAATCGGGACAGGATCGAGCTGTCGAACGCCGACAGGCGCTGCCAGTAACGGTAGGCGAAGTTCGCCCACCTGAAGCCGAGCTTGCCCGCCGGCACCGCCGCCTCGAACGTGCGTACCGGCCAACCGAACCAGGCAGCGGTCAACTCCTCGGTGCCGACCCCGACCTCCACAGCGCCGGCCGCCAGGGCCATCCGGCGCAGGTCGGCCGGAACGAAGGTGTGCTGGTCCACCACTGCTTCCAGCGCCGCTGCCTCGGAGGACTCGTCGAGTTCAACCTGTGGTCGCCGCCAGTCCTCGACACCGGGGAGCCGGGTGACACTGGTGCAGGCCCACCACGTGACCTGCCCGAGCCTGCGGGCGACCTTGTCCCCCCATTTCGTCGGCTCCCCGGCAAAGACGAAACGACCGCCCGGCTTGAGCACCCGCAACGTTTCGCGCAGGGACAGCTCGACGTCAGGCAGGTGATGTAGGAATGCGTGCCCCACGACGAGATCGAAGCTGTTGTCGTCATAGGGGATCGACTCGGCGTCAGCGACCCGGCCATCGACGGGCAGGCTGAGGCGCTCGGCGTTACGCAAGGCCGCCGCCACCATGCCCGGTGAGATGTCGCTGACACTGCCCCGCCCGATGACTCCAGCCTGCATCAGATTGAGCAGGAAAAAGCCGGTGCCACAACCGAGTTCGAGTGCGTACGGATACGGCCAGCCAGCCCGTCCGGCGATCGTGACAAACCGGTCCGCGGCGTAGCTGATGCAGCGCTCATCGTAGGAGATGGACCATTTCTCGTCGTAGGTCTGGCTCTCCCAGTTGTGGTAGAGCACGTTGGCCTGCTTGGGATCACCGCGAGCCGCCTCGACCTCAGCTCGGCTCACCCCCGTCAACGCAGCACAGCTAACGCCCGGTGAATTCGGCCTTGCCAGGCCCGTTCTCGACGAAGGACTCCATACCGATCTTCTGGTCCTCGGTGGCGAACAAGGCGGCAAACAGGGTGCTTTCCAGCTTGAGTCCGCTGGACAGATCGCCATCCAGACCGCCGTCGATGGCGGCCTTCGCCGCTCGCAGCGCGGCTGCCGGACCCTTGGCGAACTTCGCGGCCATCTGCACAGCGGTGCTGTAGACGTCATCTGGGGCGACAACCACGTCCACCATGCCGATCGCGAGGGCCTCCTCGGCACCGACAAAGCGTCCCGTGTAGACGATGTCCTTCGCCTTTGCCGGTCCGATCAAACGCGAGAGCCGCTGCGTACCACCGGCTCCCGGGATGATGCCCAACAGGATTTCGGGCTGGCCTACCTTGGCGTTGTCTCCGGCGATCCGGAAATCGCAGCACAGCGCGAGTTCGTATCCGCCGCCGAGGGCGTAGCCGGTGATCGCGGCGATCGTCGGCTTCGGTATCGCCGCAACGGCGCTGAAAGAACTGGAGAGTTCATGCGCTCGCGAGGCCATGTCGTTATAGGTGAGGGAGCTCATCTCCTTGATGTCGGCACCGGCGGCGAAGACTTTCTCCCCGCCGTAGACGATCACCGCCCGGATGTCCTCACGGGCACCGCTCTCCAGCGCGCAGCCGCGGATCTCCTCCTGCAGCTGTCGATTGAGCGCGTTCATCGGCGGCCGGGCGAGTCGGATGGTCCCTACCCCGTCAGCCACCTCGAGGGTGACGAACTCTCCACCTGGCACACGAGCCTCCGTTGCTTGGGCAATCCTCTGGGCCAACACCCGAGCCTAGTCGCCGCGATTGCCACCGGACCGGGATCGGCTTCCCCCTACCAGCGCTGGCTAGACCCCTCTCGAACGTAGCCGTTGACCGGGCCCCGCACTGATAGCCAGATCGGTCGCTCCCGTGCCGGACCAGGATCCAGCGTGCGGGCGGTCACCACGGCTCCGGACGCGAGCGAGATCGCAAGCAGGGCGTCATGCCCGAGAAAGGACTGCTGGCCAGCGGTGGCCGCAACGGCCGGTCCGGAGTCGGACTTCGGTGCTGCGCCGCCATCGCGGTCGACGACGACGAATTGTTCCGGACGGATCAGCGCCACGCCCACACCGTCGGGCGGTCGAGGTTCGCGCAGTGCCAGTCGACCCACCTCCGTCTCGGCGAAGCCGCCCGAGAATGTCGCCGTCACCCGCACCGCCTCGCCCACGAATGCGGCCACGTCCAGGTCGCGGGGCGCGCGATAGACCGTGATCGGGTCGTCGGCCTGAACGATCCTGCCGCGCTGCATGACCGCCACCAGGTCAGCGCAGGACAACGCCTCCTCCTGGTCATGGGTCACCAGAACGGCGGTCGCGCCGTCGGCGCACAGGGCTGCCCGGACGACGTCCCGGACATCGGCGCGCAGCCCGGCATCCAGCGAGCTGAACGGTTCATCGAGCAACACCAGTGCCGGGCGAGGTGCCAACGCCCGCGCAACAGCCACCCGTTGCTGCTGCCCGCCGGACAGTTCGTGCGGCATGCGCTCGACGAGGTGCGCGAGCCCGACAAGATCCAGCACCTCCAGTACTCGGGCGGCCCGGTCGCGCGAGCGGCCGAGCCCGTAACCGACGTTGCCCCGGACGCTCAGGTGCGGGAACAACGCGCCCTCCTGCGGGACGAACCCGATGGTGCGGCGCTCCGGGGGGACCCACGCCGATGGGCTGGCAACAGTCCGTCCGCCGATCCGGATCTCACCGGCATCGGGCGTCTCGAACCCGGCGAGGATCCGCAACAGGGTGGTCTTGCCGCACCCAGACGGTCCCAGCACAGCAGCGATCGACCCCTGCGCGACGTCGAGGGACAGTCCGCACAGGACTGCGGTGCGCCCGAAGGACTTCACGGCACCGGTAACGCTGAGAGCGCTCACCGTTTTCCTGCCTGGTCGTAGGCGTACGAACCCGGATCAGGGAAAGTTTGGTAGGTACCTGACGTTGCAGGGGCCCCCTGAGTCGGGTCAGGAAGACCGCCGGTACGCCGCCGGTCACGGCCCAGCAGGTAGGTGGGGACCGCGGAGACCAGCATCAGCAACGCAGCGTACGGCGCGGCCGCAGCATATGACCGGGTGAACGTCTCGCTCCACAGCCGGATGGCAAGGGTGTCCATGCCGGTGGGGTGCAGTACGAGGGTCACCGTGAGCTCCTTCATCGCCGCTAGGAACACCAACGCCGTACCCGCCGCGATCCCCGGCGCGGCCAACGGGAGGGTGATCGTACGAAGTACCTGCCTCGGCGCGCGACCCAGCGACCGGGCAACCTCTTCGAACACCGGAGGGCTTTGTGCAGCTGAGGCCCGTACCGACCCGACTGCCAGCGGCAGGAAGAGCACCGCATAGGCGAATAGGACCAGTGGAACGCTCAGATAGAGGTCGATCGCATACCGCACAGTGAAGAAGACCAACGACAACGCGATCACGATGGCCGGTACGGCGTGGCCCAGGTAGGTCGCCCGCTCCAACAATCCCGGGATCCGCCCGGTGTAGCGCGCGGCCAGCAGACCGACTGGCAGGGCGAGCAGCATCGTCACCACCGCCCCGCCTCCGGCCAGGACCAACGACCCGCCGACCGCCTCGACGATCCTGGGCAGGTCGATCTCCCCCGACCGCCCGACGGAGAGCCAGTAGCCCATCGTCAGCAGGGGCAGCCCGAGCGAGGCCGCGGCAAGCAAACCGAGTGACCCGTACGCCGGGACTCGCATCCGCCCCAACGGAATGCAGGTCGAAAGTCGCGCTGCACCAGATCCCAAGCGAGCGTAGCGGGCCCGACCCCGGGTACGCGCCTCGGCGATCACGATCACCGCGGTGACCAGAACCAGCATGCCGGACAGGACCACGGCCGGAGTGCGGTCGAAGCTGGCGTTGAACGAGGTGAAGATGACCCGGGTGAAGGTGTCGTAGCGCAGGATCGAGACCGCCCCGAAGTCAGACAGCGTGTAGAGCGAGACCAACAGAGCGCCGGCAGCCACTGCCGGGCGCAGCTGCGGAAGCGTGATCCGCCAGAACGTGGCCAACGTGCTGACGCCCAACGATCGGGAAGCCTCTTCCATCGCCGGGTCCAGGCGGCGCAGCGCCGCAGCCGTCGGCAGGTAGACGTAGGGGAAGCAGGACAGGCTCAGCACCACCACCGCTCCAGTGAATCCGGCGATTTCGGGCACTGCCGAGATCCAGCTGAAAGCCGCGACGTAGGAGGGGATCGCCAACGGCAGCGCGGCAAGGACTCCCCAGACCCGCCGGCCCCGCAACGCGCCACGTTCGATCAGCCAGGCGGCACCCACGCCGAGCACCACCGACACGGCCGTGACCGTCACCGCCAGCCCGACACTGGAGCCGAGCAGCAGCAGGCTGCGCGGCCGGACGACCTGGGCGAGCAGGACCGCCGGGTCGGCCCGCGCAGCGACCACCACGAGGTAGCCCAGTGGCAGCACAGCGACGACTGCCGCCACGCATGCGGGCACGGTCAGCAGCGCGGGCAGGCGCCGCCGACCGTGCCGGGTGCGGGTGAGGGTGTGGGTCAGGTCAGGCCCACCTCGTTGATCAGCGCCAGGGTCTCACCGAGGCTGTCCAGGTCGGACAGGTCCAGATCGGGCGCGGCCAGATCGTCCAGACTCGGCAGCCCCTCCGGGGACTCGACTCCATCGACCATCGGATACTCGTGGGTCTGCTCGGCGAAGTAGGTCTGTCCAGTCTCCGAGAGCATGAAGTCCAGCAGCGCTTGGGCATCCTCGCCGCGGTCGGTGCCACTCACGACCCCTGCCCCGCTGATGTTGACCAGCGATCCCGCGCCGCCATCCTGCAGGAACAGATTCTCGGCTACGAGGTTCTCTTCGCCGACCTCGGCGGCCAGCTCGTAGAGGTAGTAGTGGTTGATCAGGCCCATCGAGATCTCACCGGAGTCGACGGCGGCCAGGACATCACCGTTCCCCTCGTAGGTCTGGACATCGTTGGCGACCAGCCCATCGAGGAATTCGCGGGCGGCGTCCTCGCCGTCCAGTACCCGGATCGCGGTGACGAAGGCTTGAAAAGAAGCGTTGCTCGGCGCGATTCCGACCTGACCGGACCAGCGCTCGTCCAGCACGTCCTCGATGGTGGTCGGGCGCTCTGACTCGGAAACGAGTTCGGGGTTGATCGCGATGACCCGCGCCCGGCCGGTCAGGGCCACCCAGTTGTCATCGGCTGCCCGGTAGCTGTCCCCGACCAGATCCAGTGTTTCCTGGGGCAGGGCCGCAAGGCATCCCGCGTTGCCGAGAGCGCCAAGGGCACCGGCGTCCTGGGAAAGGAAGAAGTCCGCGGGACTCTGGTCCCCTTCCTCGAGCAGCTGGGCGGTCATCGCCGCGGTATTGCCGTAGCGCACGGACAGTTCGATGTCGGTCTCCTCGGTGAACTGCTCCAACAGCGGCGCGACCAGATCCTCGTTGCGTCCGGAATACACGACGAGGCCATCCTCGTCGACCTCGGCAGCGGCGACCTCCTCGTCGAGCTCGCCGTAGCTGACCTCGCCCGAGGTACAAACCTGCTCGTCGCCGGCACCGTCGCCGCCGGCGCCGTCAGCTCCGGCCCCACCATCACCGCAGGCACTGAGTACGACGAGCAGCGCACTGCCCACGGCCGTGCTCACGGAAGTGGTCCGACGCCGGCCGGACCGCAGGGTGCCGCGCACAGGACCTCCAGAGGTTGGTTGATCCCGGTCGGGACCCTTGGTAGAGAGCACCCTAGTTAGGCAAGCCTCACTTCAGCAAGGCATCGCTTACCTTGGTTCAGGAATCGGTGTACGCGCTTCGCTTGCGGCGCGCGAAGTATCGATCTCCGGAGCGGGTCAACCGCAGTGGGAGCCCGAAGGTTTCGGAGAGGTTCGCCGATGTTACGACGTCCCTCATCAGCCCGGCGGACACGACTGCACCGTCCCGCAGCAACATTGCGTGGCTGAATGCGATGGGGATCTCCTCGACGTGGTGGGTCACCATGATCAGGGTCGGGGCATCAGGATCGTCGGCGATGGCGGACAGCCTGATCAGCAGATCCTCGCGGCCACCGAGGTCCAATCCCGCGGCCGGCTCGTCGAGCAGCATGATCTCCGGATCAGGCATCAGCGCTCGAGCTATCTGCACCCGCTTGCGCTCTCCCTCGGACAACGTCCCGAACGCCCGGTCGGCAAGGCCGGCAACGCCCATCAGGTCGAGCAGATGCATAGCTCGATCGAGATCCTTGGGCTCATAGCGCTCGCGCCAACGCCCCAGTACGGCGTACCCGGCACTGACCACGAGATCGCGCACAACCTCCGTCGGCCGGACGCGGGCGGCGACGGCGACACTGGCGAACCCGATCCGAGGGCGGAGTTCGAAGACGTCGGTGAGACCAAGCGGCTCACCGAGCAGTCGAACCTGACCACTGCTCGGGTGCAGCAGGGCCGCGGCCAGTTGCAGGAGGGTCGTCTTGCCCGCGCCGTTGGGACCCAGGATCACCCAGCGCTCGTCTAGTTCGACGGTCCAGGAAACCTCGTCCAGCAGCGTGGTGCTGCCGCGGACGACGCTGACAGCGTCCATGTCGATGACGATGTCGGCCGTGCCGCCGACCCGGCCCGCCGATTCCGCAGAGTTTGGATGCCGGCCCACTGACCCATCAAACCAGCGGGGCGCAAGCCCACAGCGAGTGATGCCCGAGGAGGGAGCGAGCATCGCAGCGAGCGAAGCGAGCGCTGAGCGGACCGACCGCTGCGGAGCACCAGGCGGGGTGATCGAGCGGAGCGAGCGCGGAGGCGAGAAGTGTCGGGACCTCGGGCTGGCTCACAGCGGGATTCCGTGCCTGCCGGGGTATCGTTAGAGTGCGTGGCATGTCCCAACGCTGCGAGGTCCAATCGGGGCCTGGTCTAGTCGCCAGAGGCGCCGGTGTGGTCTGGGTCGGTCCAGACTGTGATCGCGAGTTCGCCGAAGTTCTCCTCTCGTGTGCCCAGGTCACCGGAGCCGGAACGGCGAAGATCCTCACGGCGGTGGCCGCGCAGGCCGCACAGGACGGGGGTTCATTCGCTGTCGCAGTCCCCAACGGATCCGGCTGGACTGCCCTTTGGCGCGGCGACGGCCGGGTCCACGACGGGGATGACGAGGTCGAAGGACGCCCCGCGAGCGGAAGTTGGCTGGCCACCTCCTTCGACGGTAACGGGCATATTGCCGTCGGTACGCCGCCACGAGGACCTGCAGCAGCCGGTAGTTCCGCGGAGCTGGCCGAACTCACCGACCTAACCGCCGGGGTCGTGCCGGGTAGCGGGGCACTGCTGATCGCCGAGGCAGGCGAGCGCTCGTTCGACGCCCGACCGTCCTCGGCCGCCCGACCGTCCTCGGCCGCCGCCCCGTCCTCGGCCGCCGCCCCGTCCTCGGCTGCCGCCGCGGCCGCGGTCGCTCCCGTCGTGCCAGACCCGGAACCCGAAGATCGTCATGCCACCGCCGCCGCGGACGACTCGGGCGGGGCCTCCACGCAGATGTGGTCCCCCTCGACGTCGACCCCCCAGTTGCTCTTCGACGACGGCAAGAGTCTCGCCATCGACAGCGACCTGGTCTTGGGCCGCCGTCCCGAGCAGCACGATCTGGTAGCCAACGGCGGCGCCCGGCCGATCGCCATCGAGGACACCCAGAACGTCCTTTCCAGCGCCCACGC
Source organism: Geodermatophilaceae bacterium (assembly GCA_013811975.1). Lineage (GTDB taxonomy): Bacteria > Actinomycetota > Actinomycetes > Mycobacteriales > Geodermatophilaceae > JACCQS01. Next base: position 14,604 of record JACCUF010000464.1, read on the forward strand.
GGCCATTCAGGTCCGTGGCAGCGAGGTCTACCTGCTCGACCTCGGATCATTGAATGGCACGCACATCGCGTCGGCCTCGGCCACCGAATGGACCCGCCTGGATTCTGGTGTTGCCCGTCGGATGGAGGAGGGCGACCGCCTGTTGCTCGGCTGGACGATCATCACCTTCGCCTCCGGCCCGCAGGCCTGAACTAGGCGGTGGCGACCAGGCCCAGTTCAGCGGGTCCGGTCAGGGCCGGGTGGGCGGGAAGCACCCGTACCGTGTAGCCAAACGGGCCGCTGCGGGTCAGCGGCACCTCTCCGACGTAGGAGTGCTGGTCGCCGTCGCTGCCTTCGAACCGCATCGGGCTGGTAGTCATGTCGTGCAGTTGCTCGAGGTCATCGACCCGGCCGTACACCGCTTGGACGGTGACATCCCCGGGTGACAAGCCGGACAGCTCCACCTGGGCGCGCATCGTCAGCGGCGCCCCGAGTTCCGGGATATCGCCGACTCCGGAGGCCTCGACATGGGCCACTCGTACGCCCTGCCAGGCTGCGGTCACCGACGAGCGCCATGCCGCGAAGGCGACAGCCGCAGCGAACCCGTCCGGGGAAAGCGCTGCCGAGGCCGTCGCCGCGGGGGCGTAGAGATCGGTCACGTAGTTGCACACCATGCGGGTGGCCAGGACCTTGGGACCGAGGGTGGTCAAGGTGTGCCGCACCATCTCGACCCAGCGAGACGGTAGGCCTGCGGCATCGGTTTCGTAGAAGCTGGGCAACACCTGTTTTTCCAACAGGTCATAGATCGCCTCGGCCTCGAGATCGTCACGTCGGGTGGGGTCCTCGACTCCGTCGGCCGTGGGGATCGCCCAACCGTTTCGGCCGTCGTACATCTCGTCCCACCAGCCATCGCGGATCGAGAGGTTCAGGCCGCCGTTGAGCGCAGACTTCATGCCCGAGGTGCCGCAAGCCTCCAGTGGCCGCAGCGGGTTGTTCAGCCATACGTCGCAGCCCCAGTAGAGGTAGCGCGCCATCCCGATGTCGTAATCGGGCAAGAAGGCGATCCGGCGGCGTACCTCGGGATCATCGGTGAACCGGACCATCTCCTGGATCAGCTTCTTGCCGCCTTCGTCGGCCGGATGACTCTTACCGGCGATAACTATCTGCAGCGGACGCTTCGGGTCCAGCAGCAACGCCCGGAGGCGCTCGGGGTTGCGCAGCATCAGGGTCAACCGTTTGTACGACGGGACCCGGCGGGCGAATCCGATGGTCGCAACATCGGGATCGAAGGCGGACTCCACCCAGGACAACTCGGCGGGATGCGTACCTCGGGTCGCGGCGGAGGCCCGAAGCCGGCGACGAATCTCGGCGATCAGTTGACCACGCAGCTCACGGCGCAGCTTCCAAAGATCTTGCGCGACAATGCTTTTCGTCCATTCTCCTGGCTCACCCAACTCCCGGATCTCACGCGCGACCCACGTCGGGTCGTGGACGCCGTTAGTGATCGAGCTGATCGGGACCTCGTCGTTGTCAAAACCCGGCCAGAGGCTCGCGAACATTCCCCGGCTGACCTGCCCGTGCAGCCTGCTGACACCGTTGGCCCGGCCGGACAGGCGCAGCCCCATGTGTGCCATGTTGAATTTGGCCGGGTCCTCCTCGGCGCCGAGGGCAAGCAGTCGATCCACCGGGATGCCCGCCCCGAAGGTCGCGAACTGCGCCTCGATCAGCGATCGCGGAAACCGGTCGATGCCCGCCGGCACCGGTGTGTGAGTCGTGAACACCGTTCCCGCGCGTACCGCCACCAGGGCCTCGGCGAAGCTCAGCCTCGGGCCGCTCTCGGTGAGTTCGCGGATCCGCTCAACGCCCAGGAAGCCGGCGTGGCCCTCGTTGGTGTGGAAGACCTCGGGCTCCGGATGGCCGGTGAGCGCGCAATACGCGCGGATGGCTCGCACCCCGCCGATCCCCAGGAGCAGCTCCTGATGCAGGCGGTGATCCTCTCCCCCGCCGTAGAGCCGATCGGTGACGGTTTGCTCGGCGGCGCCGTTGTCCTCGATGTCGGAGTCGAGCAGCAGCAGCGGGATCCGACCAACCTGCGCGATCCAGACCTGGGCGTACAGCCGCCCGTCCTCGGGGAGCTCCACGGTGACCCGCAAGGCCGTTCCGTCGTCGTCCCTGGCCAGGGCCAGCGCAAGCCCATGTGGATCGAGTGCCGGGTAGTGCTCGAGCTGCCAGCCATCGGCCGACAGGCTCTGACTGAAATACCCCGAGCGGTAGAGCAGGCCCACCCCGATCAGCGGTACGCCGAGGTCAGAGGCTGCCTTGAGGTGGTCACCGGCCAGGATCCCCAGCCCGCCGGAGTACTGCGGAAGGACTTCGGTGATCCCGAACTCAGGTGAGAAGTAAGCGATCGCATTTGGCCAGCGGGTCAGCGGAGGGTCCTGCATGGTCCCGGCTTCGTCGGTGACCGTCTGGTACCAGCGTGGCTCGGCGAGGTAGGCGTGCAGGTCATCCGCTGCTGCGTGCAACTGTTCCAGAAATGCCGCGTCCGCGGCCAGTTCGGCCAGTCGCTGTGAAGAGACCTGGCCCAACAGCCGGACGGGGTCGCCGTCGCAGGCCTGCCAGACCTTGGGATCGACTGTTTCGAACAGATCCCGGGTGGGCGCATGCCACGACCAGCGCAGATTCATCACCAGCTCACTGAGCGGGAGAAGTTTCGGCGGTAGGGCGGCACGGACAGTCAGTCGACGAAGGGCCTTCACGTGCGAAGAAACTACCGGGCGCCCCGACCGGGTTACCGGGGTGACGCCGTTCGAAGCCGCCGCTGGGGTCAACTACGCTGATCGACCATGCCTGGGACGCCTCCGTTGCGCCTCCTGGTCGTCACGCCGGCGTGGAACGAGGAGGAATGCGTCGCGGACACCATCCGCGAGATCCAGGCTGCGGTCCCTCATGCTGACGTCCTTGTGGTCGACGACGGGTCGGTCGATCGAACGGTGGACCGAGCACGCGCGGCGGGCGCCGAAGTGCTCGTCCTGCCATTCAATCTCGGGGTC
>JACCUF010000468.1 GCA_013811975.1 Geodermatophilaceae bacterium
AGAACCGGAGTGCCGAGAATGTCGGGAACCGTCACGGTCTGCTCCGAAGCCACCGGCAGCGGACCGGCGTTGCCGCTCGACGGAGGTGTTACGAGGCCTTCGAGGACATCGGGGATCGGGGTTTGGGCTTCGTCGGCGCCAGCACTGCTGTTGGTCTCGAGGGATTCGGGCGAGCCGGCGCGGAGGAGTTCCTCGAAGCCATTCGCAGCGCCCAGGTCCAGCGGGGCCGCGATGGTCGGAGGGGTCTGCTCGCCGACTGTCGCACCGGTGTTGCTTGTCCCTCCGGTGGCGCCACTTCCAGCCGGAGCGCTACCGGTCGGCACCCGGGGCGCAGCCGCTGTGCTCGGCACGCTCCCGGGCGCAGCCGGCGCGCTCGGCGCGACACCCGGCACCGCCGGCGCGACTGGCGCAACCGGTGCGTCCGGCACGGCGACCGGCGCAGCGGGCGCGTTCGGCACGGCGACCGGCGCAACCGGTGCGCTCGGCACGCCAGGAGCCGGGGAGAGCGTGGGCAGCAGCGTGGGAAGCGGGAGGCTCGGCGCAGGCACGCTCGGGACGTTCACCGGGGGCAGGGGCAAGTTCGGCAGCGGGACAACCGTGTTCACGATCATGGGAAGTGACGCCGGGAGCCCGGGAAGGACCCTCAGCAGGGGCAGGATACCTGCTGTTACGCGGTAGGTGTAGGTCACGGTGCAGGTCAAGCACGAGGAGGCGAAGACCTCCACTCAACTGCCGCCCGGAGGGATGACGTGCCGGCCACTGGGCACGGACAAGGTGACGTCGGTCTCCATGGTCAGGGCAAGCAGGTCGGTCCGCGCGGGAATGCTGTTGATGAACGTCACGGACCCGCCCGCGTCCACGCTGACCGCGAGCGGCGTCGTGACCTGCGAGATGACTACGGTGGCGGTCGGGGCGGCACCGGCCGGGGTGGCCAGCAGCGGGACGCCCAGGAGCGCAACGAGGACGGTGCTCAGCGCGGCCATGACTGTCCCCGCGCACGCGGGACGGCCGCGAGTTCGGTTCGACTGAGGCCGAACGTTTAGCACGCTACCCCACGGTGTGACCAGCCACACACTGCAAACGTGCTCAGGCGCGGGCGTCAGACGCGTCGCGGGCTCGTTCACTAGGCTCAGTCGCCGTGGCAGTCCCCGTTCTCGGCGTGCACGTCGGCGCGCGCGACGATGACGCCGACCCGGTAGCTGAGGCACTGGCCTCAGACGCTGATGCGGTACAGATCTTCATGGCCGACCCGCAGGGCTGGAAGGCTCCGCGCCCCCACCCACGAGCCGAGGAGTTCGCCGCCAGCGATCTCGACATCTACGTCCATGCTCCGTACGTCCTCAACGTGGCCACTACGAACAACCGGATCCGGATCCCGAGCCGGAAGCTGCTGGGCGCGCACGCACGGGCCGCGGCGGGGATCGGCGCCAAGGGTCTGATCGTGCACGGCGGTCACGTCCAGGCCGACGACGACGAGGCGACCGGCTTCGACAACTGGCGGAAGGTCTTCGAGCGGCAGAGCGAGGAGGGCGGCTTTGCGCTCCCGATCCTGATCGAGAACACAGCCGGGGGGGACAAGGCGATGGCTCGCCGGCTGGAGTCGATCGAGAAGCTCTGGGCCGCGGTCGGTGAGTTCGGACCGGGATTCGTCCTCGACACCTGTCACGCGTGGGCAGGGGGGATCGACTTGGGCACCGCTGTGGACGCCGTACTCGCGATCACCGGCCGGATCGATCTGGTTCACTGCAACAATTCTCGAGACTCTGCCGACTCCGGCCGGGACCGTCATGCCGGCCTCACCTCAGGTCAGATCGAAACCGATGCTCTGATCGAGATCGTCCGGGCTGCCGCTGCGCCGGTGATCCTGGAAACACCTGGCGGCTCGACGCAACGCCGGGCCGAGATCGCTCTGCTGCGGGAGGGGCTGGCCTGAGCGCCGAGGACGACGCCAGACTGACCACAGCCATCACGCGGGCCGCTGACCGGCTCGCCATTGCCGGGGTGCCCAGCCCCCGCGTGGACGCCATCGCCCTCGCCGAGCACGCACTCGGCGTAGCACAGCTGATTCTCGCGGTGCCGCCCCCGCTGCCGGCCGGGTTCGAGACCGCTCTGGACCCGTTGGTACGGCGGCGCGAGGCGCGAGAGCCGCTGCAGCACATCGTGGGATACGCAGCCTTCCGGCATTTGAAGGTTCGGGTCGAACCCGGCGTCTTCCTGCCCCGGCCGGAGACTGAGGTCGTCGCCCAACAGGCCGTGGACGAAGCGAAGTTGTTGATCGCGGCCGGCCGGGAGCCGCTGGTCGTCGACGTGTGCACCGGCTCGGGCGTCATCGCATTGTCGGTGGCCGCCGAGGTACCCGGCTCGCGGGTCATAGCCCTTGACCTCGATCCAGCGGCCGTCGCCTTGGCCCGCACCAATGCAGAACTGATCCTCGAGGACGCGGCGCGGATCAGGCTGCTTGTCGGGGACGTCGGGGACCCGGCGCTGCTCACCGACATCGCCGGCGCGGTCGACATCCTGATCGGCAACCCGCCCTACATCCCCGACGACGCGGTGCCGCTGGAACGTGAAGTGGCTGACCACGACCCGCCTCGGGCGCTGTTCGGCGGCGGAGCAGACGGGCTGGACCTGCCGCGGCAGGTGGTGGCGGTGGCGGTCCGGTTGCTGAGGCCGGGCGGTCTGCTCGTGATGGAACATGCCGACGTACAGGGGGCGGCCGTACGGAAACTGGTCGACGGAACAGGCGCATTCGAGTCAGCGACCACCCATCTCGACCTGACCGGTCGGGACCGCTTCGTCCGCGCCCGCGGTCGCTGACCCCCTCAACGCACCGGTCGCGGCTCGTCCTCCCGATCGGCTTCTATCTCGTTCTTACCCGCCGTTTTCGCGATAACGGCGGCTCTGCCGACCTTATTCGCGCGGTTATCGCGATAACGGCGGAAAAGGGTGAACCGGTCCGGCGCATGGTCGAGAACACCGCCGGCCGGATCATCTGCGCCGTTGCGCCGGACGATGTCCCAGCGCGGGTCCCAGAGGTCGCGCAGTACGTACGCCATCAGCACGATCACCAGCACGTCGCGGATTCCGACGGCGAGAAAGAACCACTCGATCGGCACGCCGTTGTTGTCCTCCCCGAGGTACCAGAGCAGACGCGGCCCCCATAGGAGCGCCTCGGCAGCCTGCCAGGCCAGCAGCAGTCGCCACTGCGGTAGGGCCAGCACCGCCAGCGGCAGCAGCCACAGGGAGAACTGCGGGCTCCACACCTTGTTCACCAGCAGGAAGCCCGCGACCAGCAGGAAGAGCAACTGCGGCAGCCGGGGCCGTACGGGCGCCCGCAGGCCGACGTAGGCCACACCCACACATACCCCCGCCGTCGCCAGGGCCACAGCCAGATTGAGCCCCGCCGGTGCCTCCCCGGGGCCGAGCACCGGGTCGAACAGGGTCGTGCCCGTCGATCCGCTGAAGTACTCGAGGATTTTCCACAGGGAGTCGGGATCGGAGGGCCGGGTTTGATTGAGCCGGAAGAACAGTGACCAGTTCTCCGGAGCGTCCAGCGCCACCGGCATGTTGATGAATGTCCAGGTGAGCACTGCCGCCCCCGTGGTCAGCCCCCACTCGCGTAGCCGCCCTACTCGCAGGCACAGAATGAACAGCACGCCGAGGAACAGCAGCGGATAGAGCTTGGCCGATATCCCGAGCCCGATCAGCAGCCCGGCCAGGACCGGGCGGCGTTGAGCCCAAGCGACCAGTCCCGCGCTGGACCAGGCGATGGCCCACAGATCCCAGTTGGTGAAGGCGTGGACGAACAGCAACGGGGACAGCGCCACCATGGCCGCGTCCCACGGCCGTCGACCCGATAGCTGCTTCACCGCCCAAACCATCACCAAGGCGCACAGTGACAGCAGGAGCGCCGTCACGGCGTAGTAGGAGTAGACGCCCTGGAGG
>JACCUF010000030.1 GCA_013811975.1 Geodermatophilaceae bacterium
CTTGTCAGTCGTGAGGACGACACCGAGCAGGCACTCTCGGCCCGGCTCCCCGATTACCACACCAAGACCAATCCGGTGCTCGAGCTGTTCCGGCGCAAGGAGTTCGTCGTGTCGGTCGACGCGCGCCCCGACCCTGCGTCCGTGCAGGAGATGATCCGTGCGCGGTTGCGGTTGTCCAGCGAGGAGCCGGGACTGATCCCCCGCGGCTGATGTCAGGAGACGCCTGCTACTGCGCGCCCCAGCGAGCGACCACCTTGGCCGCCGCGCGCTGTCCGGCGTCCAGGCAGCTGTTTGGGGGCTGACCTGCCAACCAACCGGCGAGCAGTCCCGAGGTGAAGGCGTCCCCGGCACCGGTGGTGTCCACGACCGAACCGAGTCCAACCATGGTCGGTCGGCGCAGCGCCCCACTCTGGTCTGCCCACAACGCCCCGGCGGCACCGCGCGTGACTGCGACCACGGGAAAGTCAACCGCCAATGCGGACGCTGCTCGTTCGACGTCTGCCAGGCCGCTGAGAGCCACCGCCTCGTCGCTGTTGGGCAACAGCACGTCGATGCCCTCGATGTCGGACAGGAATTGCGCGACGCCGTAACTGCGAAGCGGTGCAAGGGAGGCCGGGTCGACGGAGACGGTCTTGTCCAGCGCGATCGCCCGGCCGATCGCAATGAGCGCGGCCGAGCGTGTCCTGGGGTCGAACAACGTGTACCCGGAGACGTGCAGGTGCCGGTGCGCGGCGATCAACTCCTCGGGTAGGTCCGCCTCATCCAGGGCTAGGTTTGCGCCGCGATCACTGGCCATGCTTCGTTCCCCGTCGGGGCTGATGATTGCGACGATCACGCCGGTACGGGCGTCGTTGACCGGGCGGAGGGCTACGTGCACTCCGGCCGCGCGAATCAGATCGGTGATAGCAGCGCAGTCCGCACCGCCGACGCATCCGGCCAGCGTCGTGGCCACACCGAGCCGAGCCAGGCCCACGGCCACGTTCGCCCCGGTGCCACCAGGACGCTGACGGATCTCGGCGCAAACGTCGGTGCCGTGCTCGATAGGCCGCTCAGGCCTGACCAGGACATCGAAATTGACGTCCCCGATGACCAGCACATCGAGCATGTCGTCCTTCACTGCTCGGTCGCGGCGACTGCTACTGCGATCTCGGCAGCCAGAGCAGCATTTCGCAGCACCAGATCCACGTTCACCTCCTGGGTCAGTCCATTGCTGGCGATGTGCAGGCGCTCAAGCACGTATGGCGTGACATCCCCACCGGTCACCCCGGCCTCTACTGCAGCCCCCAGGGCATACCTGAGGACCGTGTCGTGCATAGCGGGGTCCAGTTGGCGATCCATAGGCAGCGGGTTGGCCACGATCAGCGCCGCGTCGGAGAAACCGTCAGCGGCGGCGAAGATCTGCGCTACCTCGTCAGGCGTGTCACAGCGCCAGTCCACCGTCGACCCTGACTCGGTGAGGTAGAAGCCGGGAAAGGCGTAGGTCCGGTACCCGATCACCGGGACCGACAGCGACTCCAGACGCTGCAGAGTCGCCGGTATGTCGAGGATCGATTTCGCTCCTGCGCAGACCACGACGATTCTGGTCCGGGCCAGCACATCCAGGTCGGCGGACTCGTCGAAAGTGTCCCGTGCCCCGCGGTGTACCCCGCCGATGCCGCCGGTGGCGAAAACCGAGATGCCCGCGGTGCGCGCCAGGGCCGCCGTACTTGCCACTGTCGTCGCACCACTACGCCCCAAACCGGCGGCGACGGGCACGTCCCGGAGCCCGAGCTTGGTGAGATCAGGATCGGAACAGATTCGCTCCAGGTCCTGCCCGGACAGCCCGATGTGGGCTACTCCGTCGAGGACCGCAATGGTGGCCGGCGTCGCGCCGTGGCGGCGTACGGCGTCCTCGAGTTCGAGGCCGGTCTCGACGTTGCCGGGGCGGGGTAGGCCGTGGGCCAACAGCGTGCTTTCCAGGGCGACCACCGGGCGTCCCTCGTCCAGTGCCTGAGCCACCTCTGGGTGGCGATGGACCGGGAACACGCCTGACTCCTCAACTCGGGTACGGCTGGCATCATGGTGCAGGTGACG
>JACCUF010000048.1 GCA_013811975.1 Geodermatophilaceae bacterium
CCTCGTCCTGGCGCAGAAACTCGGTTCGATCAGCACCAATCTCGGTCCCAGCGCGACGCCTGCCGCTCAGGCGTTGTCTGGAGACGCTCATGTGATCGTCGACTTCGGCGAGGACGAACTGACCGCAGGCCGGCCACATCCGATGATCGACCCAACGCTTCGCCTGGAACAGATCGCTCGACTGAGCAGTACGGGCAACGGAAATCTGGTCCTTCTCCTCGATGTCGTTCTCGGGTACGGCGCGGAGCCCGATCCCGCTCTAGCGCTTGTCCCGGCTCTAAGGGCAGCCGCACAACAGGTGTCCGATCGCGGTAAGCAGTTCACCGTGATCGTGTCCCTGTGCGGGACCGATGCAGATCCACAGAGTTGGCGAAGGCAGGCCGTGGCCCTGGCCGATGCCGGCGCCCTGGTCTTTGCCTCGAACGCCCAAGCGGCCCGGCATGCGGTTGTCCTGGCCCGTGGTGCCACCGGGCGGACGGGTCCGAGGTGACCCCTCCGCTCGGGGCCCTACTGGCTACACCGCTTTCGGTGGTCACCGCTGGAGTGGATCTGTTCCCGGAGGCGCTGCGCGCCCAGGGAGTAACCGTGCAGCCGGTCGACTGGCGGCCACCGGCATTCGGAGATCCGCAGGACCTGGCGGCGGTGGCCGCCGACCCTCGTCGCTTTCCGGCCAACCGGGTCGCCACGGAGCGAATTCTGGCGGCCGGAGCCGAACTGGTGAACGTACGTCCGGCCGCCGATGCGCTCGAACTGGACCGCGATCTCTTCCTGCACGCCGGCCCACCGATCGAGTTCGGGAACGCATCTGGACCACTGCGGGGTGCCCTGATCGGCGCCGCACTGTTCGAAGGTCTCGCGGCCGACCCCGCCGAGGCTGTCGCGATGCTGGACTCCGGTCAGATCCGGCTGGAGCCCTGCCACCATCATCGGGCGGTTGGACCGATGGCCGGGGTCACCACAGCGTCCATGTGGGTGTCGGAACTGCGTGATCCGATCAACGGCGGCAGGGCGTACTGCTCACTGAACGAAGGCCTGGGCAAGGTCCTGCGCTATGGCGCGTACTCCGCTGAGGTCATCGACCGGCTGCACTGGATGGGAGAGGTTCTCGGGCCGGTGCTTGCCGCGGCTGTGGCCAAGTCGGGTCCGGTCGACATCAAGTCGATCCTGGCGCAGATGTTGCAGATGGGCGACGAGGGGCACAACCGCAACCGCGCCGGATCGCTGATGTTCCTGCGCGACTTGGCGCCGGGCATCGCGGGGTCGGACGCGCCGGCCGGCCAAGTGGCCGACGTGCTGGCATTCATCGGTGGAAACGAACACTTCTTCCTCAACTACGGCATGCCTGCGGCCAAGCTGGCATTGGATGCTGCGCGGGACATCCCGGCGTCGACGGTGGTCGTAGCCATGGCCCGTAACGGCACCGACTTCGGCATCCAGACCTCGGGCACCGGCGACGCCTGGTTCACCGGCCCGGCTCAGACGCCGGACGGACTCTTCCTCGGTGGGTACGGACCCGACGACGCCAACCCCGATATCGGTGACTCGGCTATCATGGAAACCCTTGGTGTCGGCGGCTTTTCGATGGCCGCGGCCCCCGCGATCGTACGCTTCGTCGGAGGCACCGTCCCGGATGCGCTGGCCACCACGCGGCGGATGTATGGCATCACGGTCACCGAGAACCCGGCCTATGCCATTCCGGTGCTGGAGTTTCGCGGGGCTCCGACGGGGATCGACGTCCTGAGTGTCGCCCGGACCGGGATCCTGCCGCAGATCAACACCGGCATGGCCGGTCGGGTCGCTGGGACCGGCCAAGTCGGCGCAGGCCTGGTCAAGCCTCCGCAGGAGTGCTTCGAGAAGGCGCTCGCGGCCCTGGCTGATCGGAGCCGACTGCACCGGTAGCTCGCACGCATCCGGGCGGTCAGCCCGCGACGGTCAGCACTGTGCGGAATTCGTGCAGTTCTGGAGTTCCTTCCTGCAGGTTTCTGCACATTGCTCGTGCCGGACCGCCGATCGACGTCGACGTGCCTCCGGTGGCCTTCGGTCAGATGCGGCAGGCGTGGATGTCGGTCACCAGGATCGCGCGCGCCCCGACCTTCCAGAGATCGTCCATGACCCGATTCGTTTCGGCCCGAACCACCATGGACCGCACCGCAACCCAGCCTTCCTTGCGCAGCGGTGACACCGTCGGCCCTTCCAGCCCTGGCGTGACCTCGCAGGCGGCCTCGAGGACCTCGACCGGGCAGTCGTAGTCCATCAGGACGTACTGCCGGGCAACCAGGACCCCCTGCATGCGGCGAATCAGCTGGGTCACGGCGGATCCGGCATCAGCGGCCTGGCGCGGCCGGATCAGGATGGCCTCGGACTCCAGCAGCGGCTCGCCGATTACTGACAGGCCGGCCGTACGCAACGTCGTGCCGGTCGAGACCACATCGGCGACCGCATCGGCGACACCGAGCCGGCAGGCGGTCTCCACAGCACCGTCCAGCCCAATCACGTCGGCCGCGATGCCGAGTTCGGCAAGATACTTCGACAACAGCCCCGGGTAGGCCGTAGCTACTCGTAAGCCCGCCAGTTCCTCGATCGAGGCCGGGCCGTCGGGCGGTGCGGCGAAGCGGAACGTCGAATGGCCGAAGTCGAGGGCGAGCAGTTCATCGGCCTCGGCCTGGGCATCCAGGAGCATGTCGCGCCCGGTGATCCCGACGTCGACTGTGCCCGATCCGACGTAGACCGCGACATCGCGCGGGCGCAGATAGAAGAACTCGACGTCGTTGTCCGGGTCCAGGATCACGAGTTCGGAACTGGAGCCGCGCTGGCGATAACCGGACTCCCGGAGCATGAGCGAGGCGGGTTCGGCGAGCATGCCCTTGTTGGGCACCGCAACGCGCAGCATCCAACCTCCTCAAGCCGAGTAGTCGTGCGCAAACCCGAGGTTGAGCAATGAATGGGTGCCTCGGTCAGAGATGAGCGTAAACGTCGTCCAGATCCAGTCCGCGGGCGAGGATCAGGACCTGGGTCCAGTACAGCAACTGGGAGATCTCCTGCGCAGCCCGCTCGGCTGACTCGTGTTCGGCTGCCATCCAGGCCTCGCCGGCTTCCTCGAGCACCTTCTTGCCGACCCCGTGGACCCCGGTGGCCAGCGCGGCCACGGTTCCAGACGCCGGATCGGCGGCAGCCACCTTGGCGCGCAGTTCAATGAAGAGCGCGTCGAAGGACTTCGGCGGCTGTGCGTCTGTCGCGGTCATGACGGAATCTCCTGGTTGCGCAACTGAGCTAGGGCCAGCGCGGTGTGCAGCGCCGCGGCCGTTGCCTCGGCGCCCTTGTCCTCGATACTGCCCGGAGCTCCCGACCGTTCGCGGGCCTGTTCGATGGTGTCGCAGGTGAGCACCCCGTTCCCGATCGGGGTCCGCTCGTCCAGTGCGACCCTAATCAGACCGTAGGTAACCGCGTCGCATACGTACTCGAAATGTGGTGTGCCACCCCGGATCACCACACCGAGCGCGACGACCGCATCGTGGGTACGGGCGAGTTCTTGGACGAGCACGGGCAGTTCGATGGCACCGGCGGCCCGCAGGACCGTCGCGTCCAGGACGCCGTACTCAGCGGCACATGCCAAAGCCCGCTCCACGAGAACGTCGGTGATGTCGGCGTGCCAAGTCGTGGCCACGACGGCCAGCCGCAGCCCGGAGGCATCCGGACGCACATCCGGCGGTAGATCGGGCCGGCCGGCACCGCTCATGTTCTCTCCTCCGATGGCGTTGGCAGCCCGTCGATGAGGTGCCCCATCCGGTCCCGTTTGGTCGTCAGGTAGTCGACGTTCTCCGGGTTGTGTGCCGTGGGCAGGCTGACCAGTCCGACGACGCTGAGCCCGTATCCCTCGAGGCCGGCGCGTTTGGCCGGGTTGTTGGACAGCAGCCGCATCGAGCGCACCCCGAGGTCGACGAGGATCTGTGCGCCGGTGCCGTAGTCGCGGGCATCGGCTGGAAGGCCGAGGGCAAGGTTGGCATCGACGGTGTCAGCGCCGGCCTCCTGGAGTTGATAGGCCTGCAGTTTGTGCAGCAGCCCGATGCCGCGCCCCTCGTGGCCGCGCATGTAGAGGACGATGCCGCGTCCTTCGGCGGCAACCGCTTCGAGCGCGGCGTCGAGTTGTTTGCCGCAATCACAGCGCAGTGAACCGAACACGTCCCCGGTCAGGCATTCCGAGTGCACGCGCAGGAGTACCGACTCGCCGTCGCCGATCTCGCCACGGACCAGCGCGATGTGGTCGCGGTCGTCGTAGGAGGCGCGATAGCCGATGGCCTGGAACTCGCCGTACTTAGTGGGCATCCGGGCCTCGGCCACCCGCTCTACCTGCCGTTCGCTACGGCGACGATGGGCGATCACGTCGGCGATGCTGATCAGTACCAGGCCGTGCTCGACGCAGAATGCCGCCAGCTGCGAAAGTCGGGCCATCGAGCCGTCGTCGTTGACGATCTCGCAGACAACTCCCGCTGGGTGCAGGCCCGCGAGCCGGGCCAGGTCGACCGCAGCTTCAGTGTGCCCGGGGCGCCTCAGTACGCCGCCCTCGACCGCGCGCAGCGGGAACACATGGCCCGGCCGGGTCAGGTCGGCGGCCTCGGTCTTCGGGTGAGCCAGCGCCCGGATCGTGGCGGCGCGCTCGGCCGCCGAGATACCCGTGGTCGAATCGATTGCGTCCACCGAGACCGTATATGCGGTCTGCTTGCGGTCCTGGTTGGTGTGGTACATCGGCGGCAGTTCCAGCCGGGCGCAGTCCTCCCCGGTCATCGGGACACAGACGACGCCGGAGGTGTAGCGGATCATGAACGCCAACAGTTCCGGTGTGGCCAGCTCCGCGGCAAAGATCAGATCGCCTTCGTTCTCGCGGTCGTGATCGTCGACCACCACCACCGCGCGCCCGGCCGCGATCTCGGCGATGGCCTGCTCGACCGTGCCAAAGCTGATCTCTGCCTGGCTGCTCATGGCCGGAATGCCGGATCGACCAGGCGCTCTGTCTCGCCCGCGACTTTCGTCGGGGTCATGATCGCAGCGCCGGGTCCACCAGGCGCTCCACATATTTGGCGATCACATCGACCTCGAGGTTGACCGCGTCTCCAGGTTGCCGAAAGCCCAGGGTGGTCCGCTCCAAGGTCGTCGGGATGAGCGAGACCTCGAACCATGCGCCTTCGCGTGCTGCGTCGGCTCCCGGGAGGTCACTCAGGCCGGACACGGTCAGCGAGATTCCGTCGACGGCGATCGAGCCCTTCTGCACGACGTAGCGGGACAGATCCGGCGACAGCCCGATCCGTACGACGTCCCACCCTTCACCCGAGGTACGGGACACGATGGTGCCCACGGCATCCACGTGGCCCTGCACAATGTGCCCACCCAGGCGGGTGTTCGCCGTCACCGAGCGCTCGAGATTGACCCGATCACCGGTCGCGAGCTTGGCCAGAGCGGACCGGTTCAGCGTCTCGGCCATCACGTCGGCGATGAAGGATCCGTCTTCGGACAACTGCGCCACGGTGAGACAGACTCCATTGACGGCCACCGAGTCACCGTGGGCGAGGTCGCCTAGCACCGTGTCGGCACGGACCCCGAGCCGCGCAGCGTCCGCCAGTTCCTCGCGCAAGACGACCACGCCGAGTTCCTCGACGATCCCGGTGAACATTTGCCTACTCCTCAGTGGCCGGCGGCGGCCGGCTGCGCGGGGCGAGCCGCGCGCAGCACCGCCGTGACCCGCACGTCCGTTCCGATCAACGTGACATCTTCCATGTCTAGACGAAGCGCCTGCCCGATGTCGGGGATTTCCAGGTCACCCACCACAGTAGGTCCAGCACCCAACAACGCCGGCGCGAGATATCCCACAACCCGGTCGACGCAGTCGGCGCGCAGGAACGCCGCGGCCAGGGTGGGTCCCCCTTCGAGCAGCACGGCCCGTGCGCCCATGTCGTACAAAGCGCTCAGGCCTGCCCGGAGGTCGCCGTCCCACACCGTCGTCGGTGCGCACGTGTCGCGCACCAGCGCATTGGCCGGGACCCGCCCCCGGCGGTCGAAGACGAACCGGGTCGGTTGTCGCAGCGCCAGTTTCCCGGCCTCGTCGCGAACCGTCAGCTGTGGGTCGTCGGTGAGCACCGTTCCGGATCCGACCAGGACTGCATCGAGTCCGGCGCGCAGCCGGTGCACGTCGGCGCGGGCTGGCTCCGAGGTGATCCAGCGACTGCTCCCGTCGGCGGCCGCCACGCGTCCATCGAGGGTGCAGGCGTACTTCCACGTCACATGCGGGCGGCCGAACTCGGTGGCAGCCAGCCATCGCCCGACCGCCGACCGGCGAATCTCGTCGGGCAGTTGGTCCTCGACGACGTCGATCCCTCTGGAGCGCAGCGCGGCTGCCCCACCCGCAGCGATCGGATTGGGATCGGCGGCGCCGAAGACGACCCGGGTGATCCCCGCCGCCGCAATGACGTCGGTACACGGGCCGGTCCGTCCGTGATGAGCGCAGGGTTCCAGGCTCGAGACCAGGGTGCCGCCCACGGCTGAGGTCCCGGACTGGATCAATGCCACGACTTCGGCGTGCGGGCCGCCGGGTGGCTGGGTGGCACCTCCGCCGACAACGCGACCAGATGCATCCAGGACTACCGCACCGACCGGCGGATTCGGGCTGGTCAACCCGGCGGCGGCATCACCGATGGACAAGCACTGGCGCAAGGCTTCCAATTCGGCGTCGTCTGCCTCCGCCCTGCCCGGGTCGGCTGGGTGGCTCACCCGCCGGCCGGACCGGGCCGCTCGCGAGCCCGCGTTGCCTGTGCTCGCAACGACTCGACGGCCGCAGCGGGATCTGCGGCGCCGTACACGGCCGAGCCCGCCACGAAGACGTCCGCACCAGCCTCCGCGGCCTGCTCGATGGTATCGGCGCTGACTCCACCGTCGACCTCGATGAACAGTTTCAGGTGGCCGGACTGCACCAGCTCCCGCGCGCGACGCACCTTGGGCAGCACCTCGGAGATGAAGCTCTGCCCGCCGAAGCCCGGTTCGACGGTCATCACCAGCAAGGTGTCGTACTCACCGAGGATGTCCAGGTACGGGTCCAGTGGCGTGCCAGGCTTGAGGGCCAGTCCGGCCAACGCACCTGCCGAGTGCAACGAGCGAGCCACCTGCACCGGGTCGTTTGCGGCCTCCACATGGATCGTCACGTTGCGGACACCCGCTTCGGCGTACGGCGGTGCCCATCGGTCGGGATCCTCGATCATCAGATGGCAGTCGAGCGGGATCTCGGTGGCCGCCCGCAAGCTCTGGACCACTGGCAGCCCGAGGGTCAGGTTGGGAACGAAGTGGGCGTCCATCACATCGACGTGCAACCAGTCCGCGTTGGACACCGCCGCGGCCTCCTCGGCCAGCCGGGCGAAGTCGGCGGACAGGATGCTTGGCGCGATCATCATCTGGATGCGGTCCACGAAGCCGGAGTCTAGGTGAGCGCGTTCGGCCAGCCGGGTAGATGCGGGGTGGCGGGTCCGCTCGCCTGCGCCCCGCCGCGAGCGGCCAACTGCACCTTCCCCGGACTCGGAAGGGTGCAGTTGGCGCACCGCGGCAACGGACGGCACGGTCAGAGTCGGGTCAACGCGCTGTACCCCGGCCGGGAATTGCAAGGTGTGCCCGAACCGCCGCTCAGCCGCCCAGCTCGCCCCGGACGATGTCCCGCCCGGCCACCAGGGCCTTGAGCTTGGACTGGCCGAACATCCTCGGAAGGTTGATCAGACCGCAATCGGTGGACAGGCCGAGCCGCTCGGCCGGGACAACCTTGAGCACCTCGCGGATGCGTTCGGCCACCTCTTCGGCGCTCTCGGTGATCGTCGACTTGACGTCGATCACGCCGGCCACGAAGTCCTTGTCCCAGTTGTTGTCCTTCAGCGGCGTCAGGTCGTCCACTCCGGTGCGTCCCACCTCGTAGTTCAGCGCGTGGATGTTCGCATCGAGGACGTGCGGGAAGATCGCGTGGGCTCGCTCGGGGGCCGGAGCGTTCTTGGCCCGGCTGGCGAAGTCGTAGGCACCGAACTCGGTGCTCGTCTCGTCCGGGAAGTAAGCCGGCGTACCCGAGTAGTTGCCCCAGCAGGTGTGCACCCAGAACTGGCAGTCCACGCCTTCGACGGAGGCATTGAGTGCCTCGATCTCCCAGTCACCCATGCCGTAGGGCCAGACGAACTCGTCCAGTTGGATGATCTCGCAACCGTTGTCGGCCAGCTCTTTGAAGTCCTCGTTGAATGCCTTGGCCAGCGCCATGGCGAGCTCTTTGGTGTCCTTGTAGTGCAGGTTCTGGGTGGCCGCGGCGATGACGCCGAGGCCGGTGTAGGAGATCTTCACCGGCTTCTTGGTCGCCTTGCGGACAGCGCGCAGGTGCGCGAGGTGGAAGGGGTGTTCGCGGTTGATCTCACCGACGCAGGTCGGCGAGTACAGCGTCGAGTAGATCGGCAGGCCCACCGGGGGCCCCGACAGCCGCCAGCCCGACATCCGCTCGGAGTAGTAGTAGAGGATCGTGCCGTACGGCGAATCCCCGCCGTAGACCTTGCCGTCGGCAATCACGTCGAAGCCGGCAGCCTCCTGGTCATGCACGATCGCGCCGACCGCGTCCTCGAAGGCCTCGCGGCTGATCGCGTCGAAGATGAACTCACCCTTGGGGACGGTCGCGAACGCTTGGCCGTCATACCAGCGGGGGTTCGGATAGTTGCCCACCATGGTCGTGGGCAGCAGGATCTCTTCATTGCCGATACGCATGTGCGTCTCCTTGACTACTTCGATGGAAGGCCAAGCTAGAACTGCAGTGATCGCGGTCACTTCCTCTCGCTAGGACAGTTCTGCCGCCCGAAGTGCTCACCAGCGGGCTAAGCCCAGCTCGATCAGACGGGCCGCGACCCCTGGTCCACCTGGTGAGGGCGATTCTTGACACCAGTGTCGTCTTGGCCAGCGGCGTGGGTGAGCTCCCGGGCGCGCTAGCGATCAGTTCGGCGCCCGAGATCTGCCCGGTCTCGAAAATCTCGTGGAGATCGTCGAGATCCCTCGGTCCTAGCGGTCACACCGTGACGATTCGCCAGTCCACCGGCACGGCACCGGCAGAGCTGGCCAGGACCGGATTGAGGTCGATCTCGCTGACCTCGGGCACACCGACGAGCAGATCGCCCACCGCTACCGCGAGATCGCAGAGCGCAACCAGGTGTACCGGTTCTGCCCCACGACTCCCGTCCAACAGCGCGCTGCCCCGCAGCGAGCGCAGCATCCACTCGACGTGCTCGGCGTCCACCGGAGCAACGGCGAAGCACACATCACCGAGCACCTCTACCGCCGTCCCGCCGAGCCCGACCATGACGACCGGGCCGAATCCGGGATCGCGCACCCCCCCGATCACGAATTCCACACCACTGCCCTGCGCCTGGACCAGGACGCGACAACCGGCGCGCAGATCAAGCAGGTCAGAAGCGGCCTTCCGTACGGCCGTGTCGTCGGCGAGCCCTAGCCGGACTCCCCCGACATCGCTCTTGTGTGACAGCTCCGGATGCACGGCCTTGAGCACGGCGGGATAGCCGAACCGAGCGGCCGCATCGGCGGCTTGGTCCGTGTTGTCACACACGACTGATGCGGCAACCTTGATCCCGGCGGCGGCCAGGAAGTCACTGGCCTGGCCGGGGTCGGTCAGGTCAGTGGTCGCCGGCAAGGCAGGAGGGGGCCGGAGTTCGCGGTGCGATGAGTGACGGCCGATAGCGCTCGCGCATCGCAGTGCGGTGCCGGCAGCCGCGGCAGTGCGCTCTGGCCAGGGCAGGCACGGGATGCCGGCCTGCTGCAGCGCATCGGCCTGAGGCTGTCGAGCGCGCTCGGTCACCCAGCAGCCGTAGACGGGGATTGTGTTCCCGTCGGCGCGCAACGCCGTCACGACCGATGCCAGCCCCTGGATCACCTCAGGTGAACCCGCACGGGCTAGCAGGATCGGGATCACGATGTCGACCTCGCCGGACCGGGCCAGGATGTCGATGAGCGCTGGGTACAAGGCGGCATACCGCGACCAGATCGGCGTCATGTCGACCGGGTTGCGTGCGCTCCCGTACGACGGGATCAGTCGGTTCAACTCGGCCTGCAGTCCCGGACTCAATTCCGGCACCTCGAGCTGCTCGGCGTCGAGCAGGTCGGACAGCTCTACGCCGAGCCCACCGGAGTTGGTGACGATGCCGACTCGGTTTCCGGTCGGCATTGGCTGTGCGGCCAGGAACTTGGCGGCGTCGAGCATGGCCAGGCCAGAAGATGCTCGTACCACCCCCGCCTGAGTCATGGCAGCATCGCGGATCGCCGTGTCCGCGGCCAGCGCCGCCGTATGCGAGACGGCGGCGCGTTTCCCTGCGGCGCTGCGCCCGGTCAAGGCTGCGATCACCGGCTTGACCGCGGTCGTCGCTCGGGCCTGGGTGAAGAAGCCCCGCGGGTCACTGATCGACTCCAGGAGAAGGCAAATCACCAGGGTTGCCGGATCCTCGCGCAGATAGGCGAGGGTCTCGGCATCAGTGATGTCAGCCTTGTTGCCGGCGGCATACACCTTGGCGAAGGGCATTGCCTCGTCCCGGCCCAGGGCATGAACGGCCATGCCGTACGAGCCCGACTGAGTCACCAGGCTGATCCCGCCGCGCTCGTCGCCGGTGGGCGAACCAGGTGCGATGGAGGCATTCAGTGGCAGGTCACAGTTCTGCACGCCGAAGCAGTTCGGCCCGACCAGGCGGACACCTCCCGAGCGCGCCGCTGACACGACCCGCTCCTGGAGTCGTGCGCCTTCGTCTCCGATCTCGGCGAAGCCTGCACTCAGGACGACCGCGGCTGGTATTCCCTTGACCGCCGCGGCCTGGATCGCAGCCAGCACGCTGTCCGCCGGCAGCCCCACGACCGCGAGGTCGATCTCACCGGGGACATCGGCGAGATCTGCATACGCGCGGACGCCGTCGACGCTGGCCGAGCGGCTTACCGGGACGACCTCTCCGGGGAAGCTCCGCAGGTTGTCCCACAGCAGACGCCCCATCGTCTCAGGCCGGTCGGAGGCTCCGACCAGCGCGATCCGGCGGGGATGGAAGACGGCGTCGAGCCCGACAGTCAACCTTCACCCCAGCCACGCCGGTGGTTGGGCTCCGCCCGGCCGCTCAACTCTCGCCCCAGCCACGCCGGTGGCTGGGCTCCGCCCAGCCGCTCAACAGGCGCACCCGATGGCTGGATCGTGGTCGAACACCCGCTCCAGCTCGCCTGCTGCGAACTCCGAGCGCCGCACGCCCAGGGAGTCGATTCCCCGCACGGCAGCAAGCTCGGCGGCCGACGGCGGACCCACCGTGCGCAGGTCGCCGGCGACTCGAAGCTCGAATCCGGTTGCCGCATCGATCTCCTCGACGCTGACATCGGGAAATCGGTGCGTCAGCCGGGCGTGGCCGGCCGGGAAGTCGAAGACTCCGAGCTCGGTCACCAGGCTCTGCGGGCCGCCGCCGGTGAATCCGAGATCGGCTCGTCCGCCCGCAGGTGTGCGGTGCCCCATGTCGGTGATGAAATCGCAGGCCCGGACCAGAGCGCGACCCGAGCGGTGGTGGCTGTTCCACAGCGACAGGTGCGGGATCGTTGCGGCCAGATTGCAGCCGCCCCCGCCACCGCCCAGCTTCACCTTGAAACCTTCTTCTGTGGGACCCATGCCGGTGACGTTCGTATTGCCGTATCCGTCGATCTGACCGCCGGAGAGGAACATCCGGTCGACGTCCCCGCGGGTCGCTGCGTCGAAGAACTCCTCGAACCGCATGCTGTAGGCGGCCCCCTGCTTGAGGCTGGCGTCGTTACCGGTCGGCGGGATGAACGGCGGGTCGGGGTTCACCGCGTACATCGCACCCTCGATCAGGATGATGTCGCGGGCATGTGTCCGCCGTGCGACGTGCATGGCGACTTGAGCGCAGGGGCTGCCGAAGCCGTGGAACACGGTCTCGGCCGGCCGGATGGTGCGGGCGAGCAGCACCACGAACCACTCGTCCAGACTGAATCTCACTGAAAGAGGGCCTTCCAGTTGGCGGTGGATTCCGACCACCTGC
>JACCUF010000087.1 GCA_013811975.1 Geodermatophilaceae bacterium
CCTTTACACCGACGGGTGACGTCCACAGTGTGGTACATTCATGTCGCCGATAGTCTGCGTCCGGGCCAACATGTCAACCGGTGACGGTCGCGGGCACCTACGCCGGCAACGGCGTGGAGCAGCAGTGAGGGGTGAGACCCGCGCCTGTCCGTGCCCTCGGACATTTCGAGCAACGTGACCACCTAGGAAACAGACATGCGCCTGGCCCCTCGCCTCGTAGCCGTAGTATCCACCGCGCTCCTGACGCTGAGCCTGATTGCCACCTCAGCGGGTGGTCATGCCACTGAAGGCCCGTTCGCACAGCGGATCCCAGCCGATCCCGTGTTGCACTCCCAGTCGGCCTCCTTGGTGAGGTCCACGGTTCCGGATGCCCCCGTAGTCACCACCGAATTCGGGACCGCGATCTATCGGGCGAGCGAGACCGACCCCCAGTGCCGGATCATGTTCACGAGATCCTGGGGCCCGGCGTGGTCAGTCTCCATCCCGGTGCCGACGGACGCCGAGCCGACCGGCTCCAGCTCGTCCGACCCGTGGGGCGACCACTGGCTCAGCATCCGTCACGACGGTTACCAGTACGACCTGTGGATATTCGACCACTGGGACGGGACCCTGTGCACCAACGGCAAGCAGCTCGCCCACTGGGGTGGCAAGTTCGCGCTCGACCAACCGCTCATCGCCCCCCTTACCGGCAGTGGGGGAGGCGCTGGGATCTCCGTCACGGCAGGGACGCCGTGGCGCCACGAGATACTGAATGACACGATCGACCACGCGCTGAGCTTCGCGGTCGAGAACGAGAGCCCGCTGTTCAAGTACCCGGCGTGGAAGTCCGACGGTTATTGCCTCGGTGGGATACCGAAGTGTGTCAAGGCGGGGCAACGGTTCTATCTAGCAGTCTCCGATGCGGAGGTCGAGGCCATCGCTGACCCATATCAGAGGGCTATCGCCAGAGCCCTGCAGCAGTACGGCATGTTCGTGACCGATCAAACCCACGGAGTCAACTTCCCGCTCGAGCAACGGTCCTCTGACCTGTTGGCGAATTACACAAGGTTGACGCAGATCCCGTGGGGCTCCTTGAGGGCGTTGAAGTGCGCGGACGGTACTGCGGAGTGCGTGGAGTGATCGGCACGTCGACACCGTCCAGCCTGTCGCGCGCTTTGGGGCGCTGCAGCGCTCGCGGTGCGCCCCGCCCAGGCAGAGTCAGGTCGGCGACTTAGGACGCAGCACGAGATCAAGCAGCCCCCGAATATCGACAAGGGTAGGGCGGGCGAGCAGGAGCAACGCAAGCAGCGAGCCCACCACGCCGCTAGCCAGGATCGCCACTAAGGACAGCGGTCCTGGCGACAGCAGGAGGCTTACCGGCAAAGCGAGCGCAACGATGCCCAGGACGCTGGCTAATGCGGGACCGACAGCAACAGCGCTCTCGCGCCAGGTCGAGCCCACGAGGCGATTCGCAACATGGAGTCGGGCTGTGCAGAACAGCACTTGGAAGGCCAAGTGCACTGCGGCGACAGCGGTGATCCCGTACGGCGCGGCGAACCAGAACCCTGCGACGGCAAGAGGTGCCATCAGTGCCGTAAGCCCCAGCAGCGCGCCGGGGCGCCCAACTGCCGGGAAGATGTCACCGGACGCGTACCCGATTGAAGCCAGGCCAGTTGCCAGCGAGAGCAGCACGCACGCGTTCACAGCAGGAGTCCAACTGTCGGAGAACAGCACGGGGACCGCGGTAGGTGCGAGTATCGCAAGTCCGACGCCAGCGGAGAAGCCGAAAAGGGTGGTCAGCCGCAGCGCGCGCAGCATGCTGCCGCGGAAAGCCTCAGGTCCTTGCTGCCGAGCTTTGGAGTACACCGCGAACGCCACGCTGGAGAAAATCCAGTACACCGTCTCGATGCCGAGCTCGGGCAGGCGGTAAGCGATGGTGTAGAAGCCCAGCTCCTCCGGCCCAAGCCGCCCACCTACGATGATGAAGTCGCTGCCGCTCAGCAGGGTATTGACCACCTTTAGGGCGAGGACCGCGGCACCGAACCGCAACAGACTCGCTGCCACCGAGCGCTGGAGTCGCACCGCTGGGCGTACTCGTACGTAGAACGCAGCCATCGCGAGGCCTACCACCTCACCGCCCAGCATCCCGAGCACGATCGCCCACGCGCCGGTGTCAGCCAGCGCGAGCGCGACCGACAGAGTCCCGCGCACGACCGCACGGCTGACGTCGATGACGGTCCGTTCCCGGTATCGCAAGTCGCGTTGCAGGACGGCTGTTTGTACCTGGCTACCCCCTCGCAGTATCAGGTACAGGAAAAGCACCCTGAACAGGTCGACGTCGTCCGGCGCGCGAAAGAAGGCGGCGATCGCCGGAGCCGCAATGATGCCAAGCAGCGCCAGTGCGGCGGCAAGGACGAGATTGAGGGTGTAAGCGGTGCGGACACGGTCACTGATTCCGTGCTCCTGCTCATAGACCACGGCCGCTCCGACGCCGAGATCGAGCGCAATCTCCAGGAACGCGATAAGTGTGAGACCGGCTGCGACCAGCCCGAAGTCGGCTGGAGCGAGCAACCGGGTCAGCACGAGAGTGATCCCAAAGACGATGAGCTTGCTGCTGCCAAAGGACAACGCCGACCACAGAAAGCTGCGGACCGCTCGGGTCGTCAATGATCCGGCCTGCGGCGGTGTCGCGCAGGAGTCTCCCGACGACGCCCGCCGAAACGAGCGCGTCACGCGCACTGCGCCAGAGGTCTTGACAACCTCTGGGGCTGCGTCCAGAGATCGCCGCGAGAGCCTAGCCGGGCGCGCCGGCGGTTGGCCAGCGACGGTGCGAGACCCGTGGACAACTCGACCCCCCGATTACGTGCGGCCGGGGGCTCGCACATTGGACGCTCTCTCCCAACCATCCTACGAGTCCATCCTCACAGCGTGCACGGCTTGAACACACTCGCTGGCTCCGCCTGGATCACGAACCGACAGAGCTCACGGGACCTCACGCCCGTTGGCCTACCCTCGCCTCTTCGCAAGTTCGCCGTCCTATCCGGATCCGTCTTCCTGGCCGGGCCGCCCCGGACGCATCGCGGAACCGAGCCAGCGATGTAGACGACCTAGCCGTGGCCGCAGCTCTTCTCGGTACGCCGCTTCGACTCGCCAGGGACCGCGCACCGCCAGCAGCTGTCGACGTGGCCGCAGCTCTCCCGCCCACCGCAACTTGTAAGCGTCCGGCCCGCCGAGGAAGTCGTACTCCGTTGACCCTTCTTCCACCGCAGCCCGTAGCGCCTCGCCGCGCAGGACAAGGCCGGGCCGCAGGCTGGCATACCGCTCATCGTAGGTCGTCTTCACCAGGGTAGTACGCGGGCCGATCCGGTAGGACAGGTCAGCCGCCACAAGGGCGCCGTCCAACTCGAGTAGCAGCAACCGAAGGCGCCCGTTGGCGAAAGCCGCTGCGGCGAAATCCCGGTATAGACGAGCAGTGCGGGGCGAGCCCAGAATTGCGGTTCCCTCCTGGCCTTTCCAACCTGACGCCTCGAGACGGAGGAACCGTTCAATGTCGTCGGCGAGTGGCCGTTGCGGGCCTGCCGTGCGCACGGTCAATGTGCCCAGCCGCTCCATGGCCCGTCGTGCCCGGCCGAGCTGTGAGCGCAAGTTCCGGCTTGCGCCCGCGAGCAGGTCGTCGTAAGACGCCGGAAGGCCGACGGCCGGGCTGTCCAGCCGCCCCAGTTCCACAAAGTGAAAGCCGCTAGGTTCGAGCGCCGACCGGACGGCGGTAACGGCGGGCTCGTCCAACGCCGGCAAAAGGAGACGACCGACCGGGTGGGCGAGCTCCGTGAGCTGCCGCCACACAGCGTCCCGTTCGTGCTCTCCCGCAGCCACGACCCCCCAGTCGCCGGAGTGAACGTCCGCGGCTCCGCGTACGCCTCGCAGGGGTCGATGTTGCACGAGGGCGCCGGCACAGATGGTCCCTCCTGGTTCGCGCAACAGCACGCACTGCGTGGCACGCGTTGCGTATTGCCACCATGCCACCAACCAGTCGCAGGTCGCGAATGGGGTGGGATTCGCCTCCGCCAAGACATCCCAAGACTCGGCCACGGCCGCGAGCTCCTCCGGGGAGTCAAGCGTTTCGACCGAGAACTGCCTTCGGCGACCCTGTGGCGCACTCATCGAACGCCTAGACGTCGCAGAGCGTCCCCGACCATGCCGCGAAAGCGCTCATGTAGCGGGGGCACCACATGGCACCAGTCTGGCGGCAGGCCACGATCTTTCAGGGCGCGCCGGCATGCCGCGACGTCGTATGGGACGGAGCGGAAATCAGCGACCCCCTCCGCCAAGTCCAGGAGCAAGAAACGGGCGTGTGGGTGTCGGTCCCGTGACTGCCCGACACTACCGGGATTGAGCAACTGGAGATCTCGCTGCTCGAGAGAAACCCTTCCGGGACGCGCCCGCAATTGTGTGCCATGCACCCGAGAGAACGCCCACGCCTCGTGGGTGTGCCCGAGCAGCAGGACGCGTGCAGTTGGGTGCTCGCTTGACAACTGGTCGAGCAGCTCACGCGCCCGTGAGTCAGAACGGACGTACTCGTCCACCCTCCCCGGTGAACCGTGGGCGAGCACCACCCCCGGCGCGGTTGTCACCAGCGGCCATCGTTCCAGCACGGACTGGGCTGCCGGGGTCAGTTGTGTACGCGTCCACTCCAGACTGCGACGTGCTGTCTCGGTGGATCCGGCGGAGGAGAGCCGCCCGAGGGCCATCTGCTCGTGGTTCCCGGCTACGCAGGTGGGGTCGAAGGAGCCAAGCAGCTCAAGGCACTCACTCGGGTGCGGGCCGTACCCGATGACGTCACCCAAGCATAGGAGGCGTTCAGCCCCCGCTGCGCGCAGGTGTTCTAGCGCGGTCTGCAAGGCATACAGGTTGCCGTGCACGTCGGTGACCACGCCGTACCGCTGAGGGTCATTCACGTCTGAGCCCCGCGACGCGGCCACCGCGAACTCGCCGTAGCCTGCGCTTGACGGCTGGTGCAAGCTCGCCGCGCACGAACGGGGCTGGGTCGTCCCAGGACGCACCGGACCGTGCCGAGCAGCGCAGCATCTGGGCCAACCACGCGGTGGTCGAGACGCCAGCGGCTGCTGCCGCCCACCTGTCCTCCCGGGGTGCGCACCATGTGACGCCCGCCCGCAGCGGCGGAACCGGCGGGCGCGGGCGGCCGATGAGGTCCGCGTGAAGCAGAGCCACGAGGTTCACGCCAGCGACCGCGCCTGGAAAGTTCCACAGCGTCGCTCGCGGGTTGACTTCGAGCAGCCGCAGCACACCCGCAGGATCACGCTTGAAGTCGACCTTGATTAGCCCGTGGAGGCCGAGCCTTTCGGCCACCTCTCGACCGGCACACGCGACGTCGGCTGTCGCGGTGATGCGTACAGCCGTGCTGTAGCCGAACTCGAGCGGCCACGTCCTGATCTTCTGCCCACAGAACTCACCCGCTATAGCCCCTTCGCCGTCGACGTACGCGTGCCAGCTCTCCATCCGAGTCTCCGGACCAGGCACCAGCTCTTGGACCAGTACGTCGATGCCCTGCGCGGAGGTACGTCGCCGCAGCTCGCGGAAGTCGGCCTCGCCGTCGATGCGCACCGCCTTGCCCGTGAGGTCCAGACCGACCAGGTCCCTCCGGGTGAGCGGTTTGGCGATCACTGGCAGCCGCAACCCTCTGGGGAGATTGGCGGCGCCGTCGGCAGGCATGACGGCGGCTGGCGGCACATCGAGCCCCGACCGCTGCGCCAGTGCTTGAAAGCGTTGCTTGTGAATCAGATCCTCGACCAGCGCCTCCTCGGCCACTACGAATCTGAACGCAGCCGAGAGCGCGGCTCGATGTCGGGAAACCAACAGCAGGTCACCGTCGGTCTGCGGAATGAGGACGGGTTGCCCCTGCTGGGTGCCCGCCCAGGTGACTAGTTGGGCGACAATATCGTCCGCCTGCGTCCAGTGGTCGAGTTGCGCCAAGGTGCCGACGACGTGGCGTGAGTACCGCACTGGGTCGTCCGGGCCCGCCACTACCACGCTACTGAGACCAGCTAGGCCCAAGGCGCGAACAAGATCGACGTCGCCAAGCACACACACGGGAGCGGACCCCACAGAGGAATCTGCTCGCACGCGCACCTCGTCATTCTCCACTGCGGTTGGCAATCTCGTTGACCGAGTAAGTCTAGGCAGGCATCGCACGCACACTGCTGGGAAATCACACCGCTAACGCGGAGCGTCCCAACGCATATGCGTCGGGACGACACTCCGTTATTCGGTGCAGTTGGCGGTGCCGTCGGCGCACTTCAACGCCCTCAAGGAGCCCCATGGGATCTGCGTCAACCTTGTGTAATTCGCCAATAGGTCAGAGGACCGTTGCTCGAGCGGGATGTTGACTTCGTGGGTTTTATCGGTCACGAACATGCCGTACTGCTGCAGGGCTCTGGCGATAGC
>JACCUF010000137.1 GCA_013811975.1 Geodermatophilaceae bacterium
GTGCCTTACCCGGAGTTGATCATCGGAACTGCCGGGGGTTATTCGGGCTTCTGGGTCGGAAACCCCGCACAGTTCCGATGATCAACTCGAGTCAGATCGGTGATTGCGGCCAGTACCTGCTCGAGCCGGTGCCCCCACGCGGTACTTAGCCACCCTCCGGCCAGCGGCAAGAGCACCGAGCTCGGGCCGGTGCGCGACCGTGCTGAGGTGGCGGGCGTCGGGGCAACGGATTTGGACTCCGGCGTCGTGGCATCGGCGGTCATCTCCGGCGGCAGAGTGGCCAGGGTGAGATCGGTCGCGTACGCCCGGGGCATGGTCGGCGCCCGCCACATGGGCGAACCCGGACCGAGGTCGACGCAGGTGTGCAGCAGCGGGCGACCAGCACAATCGACTCGCGTCGTGCCCATCCACCGCCCGGGCGCCTCAGCATGTCGGCCGAGCACAACCCGCTCGGTGACGTGCGCGCGCGCGTCAGCGGCAAGGGCGATCACGGTACGCGCGCGGTGCTCGGCACCGGCCGCGACGACGGTCGGTTCGAGCAGGACATCCAACCTCCCGCCGGCGGCGACCTCGGCGTGCAATTCTGCTCTGGACGGGGCCGGGTCACGAGAGGGCAGACACACAGCTGCGGCCACGCTGCACACCTCCAACCGAGCACCTGCCTCGACCTGCAGCCGGATGATCACGGCGTCGCCGCCGAGCGGCCCGAAGGCCTTGGCTATCAGGTGAATCCGGTACTCGCCGGTACGTCGCACCGCCAACTGTCCAGACGCCCGAACCACCGGCAGCACGGTCCGCCCGGCCGGCCCACGACGGGCGACGACCTCGACAACGGTCCTCATCGGCGCGGGACGGCCGAGCGGCAGGCGGCGCCCTGCCGCTGTCTGCCTGTCGGTTGGGTGCGGTAGGCACCCTGCCTGGGCCCCGGGCCAAACGGAGTCAAGGCGCGGACACGGTCGGCGGCTGCGCGGCCAGCCGTTCGGTCACCCGATCGCGTACCCATGAAGCGACGGGTGCCGCGGACGGGTCCTCGCGCAAGGACAGGAAGACGGTGCGCCGCCCGCCCCGCACAGCGGCCGCATCGTGATCCATCACCCCGAGGTCCGCGCCGACCAGAGGAGCGAGGTCGGTCTTGTTCACGACCAACAGATCGGCGGACGTGACACCCGGGCCGCCCTTGCGCGGCACCTTGTCCCCGCCGGCGACGTCCAGGACGAACACCTGGGCGTCGACCAGGCCGTAGCTGAACGTCGCGGTCAGGTTGTCGCCACCGGATTCGATGAACAGCAGGTCAAGCCCGGGGTGGCGCCGCTCGAGCAGCTCGACGGCATCGAGGTTGGCGGAGATGTCGTCCCGGATGGCAGTGTGCGGGCAGCAGCCTGTCTGCACCGCTTCGATCCGGTCGTCAGGTAGTACGGCGTTGTGGCGCAGGAAGTCTGCGTCCTCAGTCGTGTAGATGTCATTGGTGACGACGGCGAGGTCGAACTCGGTACCAAGCGTCAGGCACAACGCTGCGACGAGCGCGGTCTTGCCGGATCCGACCGGACCGCCGACGCCGATGCGCAGCGGTCGACGGTCATGCCCGTCACCTCCGAGGTACAGCGCGTCTGACCCAGCGCTGGGCGCTCTATCCCGAGGTAGAGCGCGTCTGACCTCATGGTCTGGGTGGATTTCGGCGTCGGGGTGGCCGTGCGGTACGGGTACGGGTACGGGTACGTCCCCGCCCTCGAGGTTGTGGTCAGGAGGCAAAGAGTCGGTCCTTTCGGGAGGCGTGGGTTTCGGCCAGTAGGTCAAACCACGGGTCGGACACGGCATTGAGCGGACCGGCCGGATCACGACTCGCCTGCTCGGCCACGGCGTCGATGCTCGTGCATAGGTCGGCGGCGAGCCCCGCGACGATGAGCGGATCGAGGGACAACAGACGCGCAGCGGCGGATGCGGGTCCGCTGATCGACAGGTAGGCGGCGACCTGAGCAGCCGCGACCGGCGACAGCCCGGCCGAAGCCGCAGCTACGCCGAGGGCGATCGGATGATGTGGCGCGACCGGAAGCTCAGCCCAGGCGGGATTCGGCCAAGCCCGGCGTCCCAGTCGGGCCAGGCCCCGACCCAGGACCCGTGAGGCCGCCCGTACCGCGGGAGCCGGCATGCGGGCATCAGCCTCCGCGTCGAG
>JACCUF010000141.1 GCA_013811975.1 Geodermatophilaceae bacterium
CCGACCGGGACACCCTGTTCGCTCGGCCCATGCATCCCTACACCCAGGCCCTGTTGTCGGCGATCCCGATCCCGGATCCCGAACGGGAGCGACGCCGCGAAAGGATCATCCTGACCGGCGACATCCCTAGTCCGGCCAATCCGCCGTCCGGCTGCCGGTTCCGGACCCGGTGCTTCAAGTTCGCGCTGGAACTGACCGAAGACCAGAAGGAAAAGTGCATCACCGTCGAGCCACCGCTGGCCGAACAGGAGCCGCGGCACACCTCTGCCTGCCACTACTCAGCGGTCCGTAAGGTCCTCTAGAGCCGCAACTTCTGGTGGTTTGGCCAAAACCGCCAAGGTGTCGAAGCGACTGGCGATGATCGAACTTGGCGAACCTAGGGTGGAGGCATGACCGGGACCACCCCACATCGCCGAGTGCTGTTCGTGCACGCCCATCCCGACGACGAGACGATCAACAACGGCGCCACAATGGCGCGATACTCCGCTGACGGCGCTGGAGTGACACTGCTCACGTGCACACTGGGTGAGGAGGGCGAAGTTCTGGTCCCGGAGTTGGCCGGGCTGGTCGTCGAGCAGGCGGACCAGCTTGGCGGATACCGGATCTCGGAACTCGCCGATGCCATGCAAGAGCTGGGCGTCACTGATTCTCGCTTCTTGGGTGGGGTTGGGCGTTGGCGAGACAGCGGGATGATGGGGACGCCGGCCAACGACCACCCCCGCGCGTTCTGGCAGGCCGATCTGGACGAGATCTGTGCGGCAGCGGTCGAGGTCATCCGGGACGTACGACCGCAGGTCCTGGTGACCTACGACGAGAACGGCGGGTACGGCCACCCGGATCACATTCAGGCCCACCGGGTCGCGATGGCGGCATTCGCTGCCGCGGCCGACCCGGGCTACCGCCCTGAGCTGGGACCGGCGTGGTTGATCACCAAGGTCTACTGGTGTGCGATCCCGATCTCCGGATTGCGGGCAGCGGTCGAGGCGATGCGCGAAGCGGGCGAGACATTGTTTGACGTGACCGACGCGGAGGAGCTGCCCTTCGGTACCCCTGACGAGCTGGTGACCACCGCCGTCGATGCGCGGGACCATCTGCCGGCCAAGATGGCTGCGATGCGCGCCCATGCCACCCAGATTCTGGTGGACGGCCCGTTCTTCGCGCTGTCCAACAACATTGCCAACCAGGCATTCGCGGTCGAGTACTACCAACTCGTTCGTGGTGCCCGAGGTCCGGCTGACGGAGAAGGTGGGCACGAGAGCGATCTGTTCGGCGGGCTGGCGCAGGGGCCGGAGACCGCCGCAGCATGATCCGGCGAGTGCTCGGTGGGCTCTTGGTCCTCGGGCTGGCGGCGGTGTGCGCGATCCTGGAGGTGTTCTACCTGCCCTTGCGGGCAGGTACGGTCTTGCTGCCGCTCTCGGTCGTGGCTGCCGTGGCCGGGAACGTGGCCTTCACCCGTGCGATGTACGAGGTCGCCGGCTCGGTCTGGGCGGCCTTGCTTCCGGGAGCGGTCTGGTTGGCGGTGATCGGTCGCGCAGCGATCGCCCGACCGGAGGGGGATCTGCTGATCACCGACGGCGGAGCTTCCACCGCCACGGCGGTGGTCAACCTCGCCTTCTTGCTCCTGGGGTCCTTGGCTGCGGCTTTCGCGATGGCGACGCTGCGACAAGCCGAACGGACTCAGGGGACCCCTGCAACGTTAGATGCCTACCACTCTTCCCCTGAGGGGACCGATATCCCAGGTCAGCCGCCGGACACAGCCGGCAAGACGTAAACCTCGACGCCATCGGGCACCAGGGTCGCCAGCCCCTCGCAGTCACGGACGTTGGCGGTCCCGATGAACATGTTTACGTGCTGGTGCAGATCACCGCGCTCATCGCAGATCCGCCGCAGCAGCGAGGGGTTGTCCGCTCCCACCCTGGCCAGCAGTTGGGCTACATCGCCGCCGTCGGGTAGGTCGACCTCCAATGTGCGGGCATTGTCGGTGAATTGCCGCAGGGCGCCCGGTATCCGGATCAGCACAGCCACGCTCAGCCCACCCTCCCGGCCCGTACACACAGGACGTCGGGCAGGTGCGAAACGATCTCCGACCAGCTCTCGCCCTCGTCGGCGCTGGCGAAGACCGAGCCGCTGCGAGTGCCGAAATAGATCCCAGTGGTCGCCGAGTCGTCGGCACACATCCCGTCCCGCATGACGGTGGCATAGAAGGGATCGTCCGGCAGTCCCTTGGCCAACTCCTCCCAGCTCTGTCCGGCATCCCTCGTGCGATACACCCGGATGCGGGCATCGGGCGGGAACCGGTCCATATCGGCCACCAGCGGGATGACGTACACGGTGCCCGGCGCGTGCGGGTGGACCACTGCGTTGAAGCCGAAATCGGCCGGTAGACCGTCGGCGATCGAGCTCCACGAGTCCCCCTCGTCGTCGGAGCGGTACACACCGCCGTGGTTCTGGGCGAACAGCTGATCCGGGCGCTCGGGATGCCGGGCAACCTTGTGCACGCATTGCCCGTACTCCGGGAACTCGTCCGCGGGGAGGAACGAGCCCTGAATGCCCTTGTTGGCAGGGTTCCAGCTCTCCCCGTCGTCGGTCGTTCGGTAGACGCCTCCGGTGGACATCGCGACGAGCATCCGTCGACTGTCATCGGGATGCGGGAGGATCGTGTGCAACGCTTGGCCACCGCCGCCGGGCTGCCACTCCTTACGGTGCGGGTGATCCCACAGTCCCTGGTTCAACGTGAACGAAACGCCTCGATCCTCGCTGCGCCACAGGGCCGAGGGCTCGGTGCCGGCCCAGACCAGGTCCGGCCGGTCTGACGGGCCGGGCGTGACCTGCCAGACCCGTGCCAACGCGGCGTCGGTCTCCTGAGGAAAGCTGATCGGCGCAGGGTCGGGCTCGGTCCAGCTCGCGCCGAGGTCATCGGAGTAGGACATTGCCGGGCCCCAATGGGAGCTGCTCGCGCCGGCGAACAGCCGCGTCGAAGAGCCGCGTGTGTCGATCGCGCAGGCAGCCACCTCGTTCAACCCGAGATCTGGCCCGCGCAGCGTCCAGGTCTGCCGGTCATCCTCACTCGTCGCTGTCCACAGGCCTTTGCGGGTGCCGATCAGCACCATGGTCTTGGTCATCGCTGGGCTTCCTCCGGGTTGTCCATCGTCGATGGAGTGTTCCGTTTAGGAATAGTAGAGTTCGACCGGTGAGTCAAGAGCAAAGCCTGCCGACGACCTCGTACGCAATCCTTGGGCTGCTCACCTTCGGCCAGGAGTTATCCGGGTACGAGCTGAAGCAGTGGGCGGACTCGACGTTGCGCTTCTACTGGACCGCACCTGCGATG
This sequence comes from Geodermatophilaceae bacterium, assembly GCA_013811975.1. GTDB lineage: Bacteria > Actinomycetota > Actinomycetes > Mycobacteriales > Geodermatophilaceae > JACCQS01. The sequence goes on from JACCUF010000141.1 coordinate 3,329, forward strand.
AGCCAGATCTACACCGAAGTCAATCGCCTGGCCCAGCGGCGACTGGTCCTGTCCCGGGAGGTGGGCGGCGGCCCGAGCCGGACCACCACGCGTTACCGCGTCAGCGCGAAGGGCGCCCGGGAACTCCGCCGCTGGCTGGCTGAGTCCGAGCCCGGTTTTCCGGTGCTCAAGCACCCGATCGCGCTGCGCCTGTTGCTGGGACATCTCCTGGATCCGGGTCAGGTACGGGCCATGCTCGAGGCCTACGATGCCGCGCTGGCCGATCAGCGTCGCGATCTGCGGGCGGTGCTCGACGGCATCGACAACAACCCGGCTTTCGAGTTCCCGGCCCACGTGGCGCGCTGGGGACTGTCCTATTACGACAGCGAGACCGACGCCGTACGCCGCGTCCTGAAAGCTCTCCCCGAGACCGGACCGGCTCAGTCGAAACGCTCCTCCAGTGCCGACCCGACCCGGTAGCGATAGTCGTGGTGGTGGTGGAAGCCCAAACCCGCGTAGAGCTGCAAGGCCGGACCGTTGTCCGCGGCCACCTGCAGGTAGATCGCCCGCGCCCCGCGCTGGGCACCCCAGACGGCCAGCTCCGACATCAGCCGGGTGCCATGACGCTGCCGACGGTGCTCGTCGGCGACCGTGACCGCGGTGACACCGAGCCAGCCCTGCGTCACGGCCCCGCGGGCCACTGCGAACACCGCATCGGCGGCGCCGTCGCGGGCCGGGGCGCGCAGCGACGCGAAGCACAGCTCTGTGTTCTCCCCGGCTCGTAGGAGCACTTCGCGTGCGTGCCCGGGCAGGGCAGCGCCGCGGTAGTGGTAGGCAGCCAGCCACGCATCGTCGGGCTCGGCGTCCAGCCGACTCACCACCCCCGATCCATCCGAGTGAAGGACGCCTTGTGCCAATAGGTTCGATACAGGGCGTCCTTCACTCGCACGAGCCAGGGATTGTGCGGTCGAGTTCTGGATCTCGTCGACGTCGCCGGTCAGGAAGCGGACCAGGTCGAAGGTCTGCCAGCCGGCATCGGCGAGCATGGCGTCGATCGCCTCGCCGCCGGGCAGCGGAATCTGGACCATCGGCGGCAGCCCGCGGTCGGCGTACCAGCGTGCAAGATCGTGCAGAAAGCCCCGGTCGGTCTGCGGTGCAACACCCAGGACCAGGGCGGAGTTCGACCGTCCGGTGAATCCATCGGCCGCGCGAAGCAACCACCCGCCGACTTGAGCCTCTTCGAGGCCGCGCCAGCCCAGGGCGGCGATCCGCTCGACATCGGCGACATCGATGCTGACGTGGGCAGGTTCACCCTGCATTGCGTCGCCCCCCTACACCCATCGCCGCCCCGACGGGCAATACTAGGAAGGCCGCAGCAAACCCCGCAGGAGGAGCCCAGTGACCTACATCATCGCCGAGCCATGCGTCGATGTTCTTGACAAAGCATGCATCGACGAATGTCCGGTCGATTGCATCTACACCGGCAAACGGATGCTCTATATCCACCCTGACGAGTGCGTCGACTGTGGCGCGTGCGAGCCGGTCTGCCCGGTCGAGGCGATCTTCTACGAGGACGACGTCCCGGAGAAGTGGAAGGACTACTACAACGCCAACGTGGAGTTCTTCGATGACCTCGGCTCTCCTGGCGGCGCGGCGAAGACCGGCGACATCGACAAGGATCATCCCCTGGTCGCGGCACTGCCCCCGCAGGTGAACGAGCACTGACCTGTCACTGAACCTGCCGGACTTCCCCTGGGACAGGCTGGATGCGGCCCGGGATCGGGCTATCCGACATCCGGATGGGCTAGTCGACCTGTCCATGGGGACACCCGTCGACGCCACTCCGCCGTTCATCGCCCAGGCGCTCGCGGACGGCGCGAACGCGCCCGGGTACCCCGCGGCGTTGGGCACAGCGGCCTTGCGTGGCGCCGCCGCTGACTGGCTGCAGCGTCGGTTCGAGGTGCAGGCCTCGGCGGAGGATGCAATTCTGCCGACGATCGGCTCGAAAGAGACCGTCGCCTGGCTGCCGACGATGCTCGGCATTGCGCGCGGGTCGACGATCCTCATCCCGGAGCTGTCCTACCCGACCTACGAGGTCGGTGCGCTGCTGGCCGGAGCGAGTGTACGGCGAACCGAGCGCCCGCCACAGGACGCGGCCGGGATCAGCCTGGCCTGGCTGAATTCGCCGGCCAACCCACACGGAGCGGTGCTGTCCGCGGCCGATCTGCAGCGCTGGGTGGCCTGGGGTCGAGCATGGTCTGTCCCGATCGTGGTCGACGAGTGCTACCTCGAACTCGGATGGACAGTCGAGCCGATCAGCGTCCTGCACCCCAGCATCGTCGGGAACTCACATGCCGGGGTCTTGGCTGTGCATTCGCTGTCCAAGCGGTCCAACCTGGCCGGCTACCGCGCCGGCCTGATCGTCGGAGATCCCGCGCTGATC
>JACCUF010000146.1 GCA_013811975.1 Geodermatophilaceae bacterium
CCGGGAAGAACCTGGATCACGTCATGGCCAGCGTCGGCGTACCCGATCGCGAGGTGGCCCAACGTGGTCCGCAAGCCGCCGGAGGTGGGCGTCACGAAGTTCGCGACCTGCACGATCCGGCTCATGCGGCACCGGCCCGCTGGTAGTGCTCGATGAGCTGGTCCCCGATCACCGACCATGACCGTCCCTGCACGGACCTGCGGGCCTCGAGCCCCATGGCGTGGCGCTGGCGTGGATCGGCGATCAGGTCGCTGACCGCCCCACGCAGGTGGCCGGCCGAACCCGGGGTGAACAGCAGACCGTTCTCGCCGGGAGTCACCAGGTCCAACAGCCCACCCGCGGAGGCGGCCACCACCGGGACGCCGCTGGCCAGTGCTTCCTGGGCGGCCTGGCAGAACGTCTCGTTCGATCCCGGGTGGACGAAGACATCCAGGGAGGCGAAGCTGGCGGCCAGCTCTGCACCGTGCTGAAACCCGAGAAAGTGCGCGGCTGGCAACTTCCGCTGCAACGCGGCCCGACGCGGACCGTCACCGACGATCACGACCTGGACATCGGGCAGATCTCCCAGACTGGCGAGCAGGTCGACTTGCTTCTCAGCGGCCAGCCGCCCCACGTAGCCGATCAGGAGCTCGCCGTTGGGCGCAAGTTCGCTTCGCAGGGCGGCGCTGCGCCGATGCGGGTCGAAGCGGGTCAAGTCGACCCCACGCGCCCAGCGATGGACACCACCGATCCCGTGACGCACCAACTGCTCGACTGCGTCACGGCTCGGAGCCAGGGTTCGTTCGGCCAGACCGTGGACTCGTCGAATCCAATTCCAGAGTGGGCGCTGCAGCGCCGAGCAGCCATAGCGGACGGCGAAGCCAGCGAGGTCTGTCTGATAGACGGCAACCACCGGAATGCCCAGATCGCTGGCCACGTAGGCCGCCTGCGCTCCAAGAACAGCAGGTGAGGCGAGGTGGACGATGTCCGGTTGGAAATCCGCCAGTGCCCCCCGAAGCCGTTGCCACGGTCGGGAGAGCCGGAAGTCGGCGTACCCGGGTAGGGGAATGGACGGGCTCCGGAGTACCTGGACCCGGCCTTGCACAGTCGGTCCGGGGCCAGGAGCGATGATCATTGCGCTGTGCCCGCGCTCTTCCAGGTGCTCGATCGTTTTCAGTACGGAGTTGGTGACTCCGTTGACTTGCGGCAGGAAGGATTCGCTGACGATGGCGACTCGCATATCCCCACCGTGCCCGGTTCGCGGGACTTTCTACGCCCGGCTTGGCACTCACCGTCAAGAGTTCGGCAAGACGCGTCCAACCGGGTGAGCACCAGATGCCAGCCGTTCATGTCGGCGTCGGAGACAGTCGATCTCGCCCTCCTGGTTAGGCTCTCCGTGTGACCCGGGTTGTCGTGGAAGTCATGCTGAAACCGGAGATCTCGGACCCCCAAGGGCAGGCCGTTCTCGGCGCCCTCACCAGACTCGGCCACCGGGGTGTGCAGGGGGTACGTCAGGGGAAACGATTCGAACTCGAGGTAAGCGACCCGGTCGACGAGTTGGCGATCCAGCAGATTGCGGACACGTTGCTCGCCAACCCGGTGATAGAGGACTTCACCGTCCAGGTCCACCCGCCTGCCCCAGCCAACGCACGTTCCCCGCTTCCGCCTGATCGCCTCACCTCATGACGGCAGCCGTGCCGAGGCCGGGCTCCGACGACTTGGCGCAGGTCCGAGTCGGCATCGTCACTTTCCCTGGTTCGCTGGATGACGGGGACGCGGCTCGAGCCGTACGGCTGGCCGGCGGCAGTCCGGTCGCGCTCTGGCACGGCACCCACGATCTGGACAGCGTCGATGCGGTGATCCTGCCCGGAGGCTTCTCCTATGGCGACTATCTCCGCGCTGGTGCGATCGCCAGCTTCTCCCCAATCATGCGCGAGGTGATCGACGCAGCCAAGCGCGGCGTTCCAGTGCTGGGGATCTGTAATGGATTTCAAGTCCTCTGCGAATCCGGACTGCTTCCCGGGGCACTCACCCGCAACGCACACCTGCACTTTCGCAACCGTGACCAGCGGCTTCGGATAGCGGCCCGTACGGCCTGGACCGGCGATTTCGCCGAGGGGGTCGAGATCGTCGTACCGGTCAAGAACGGCGAGGGACGGTACGTCGGGACCGTCGAGACCTTGGACGCCGTCGAGGCCGAGGGCCGGGTGTTGGCCCGGTACGTCGGCGGCAATCCCAACGGTTCTGCACGGGACATCGCCGGCGTCACCGACCCGACCGGGCGAATCGTGGGTCTGATGCCGCACCCTGAGCACGCCGTGGAGGAGCTGACCGGGCCGAGTACGGACGGCCTGGGCTTCTTCACCTCGATCCTGGTCTCGATATCCCGCGCGGGCGCGGGTACGGCCGCGTGAAGATCGACACAGTGCAGGCTGCAGCGCAGACGCCGAACCACGAACAGCCGTACGCCGCACTAGGCCTGGCTAGCGGCGAGTACCACTGCATCCGGGACATCCTGGGCCGGCGACCGACCAGTGCTGAGCTCGCGATGTACTCGGTCATGTGGAGCGAGCACTGTTCTTACAAGTCCTCGAAGGTGCACTTGCGACAGTTCGGCGATCTGCCTAACTCCGAACGGCTCATGGTCGGGATCGGCGAGAACGCGGGTGTCGTCGACATCGGTGACGGGTACGCCGTGACGTTCAAAGCCGAATCGCACAACCATCCGTCCTATGTGGAGCCCTATCAGGGAGCGGCTACCGGTGTCGGCGGCATCGTGCGCGACATCCTGACCATGGGCGCACGGCCGATCGCGGTGATGGACCCGTTGCGCTTCGGGCCGGCCGATGCAGCCGACACCGCGCGGGTACTGCCAGGAGTCGTGGCCGGAGTGGGTGGCTATGGGAACTGCCTCGGCCTGCCCAACATCGGCGGGGAGCTCGCCTTCGACGACTGTTACGCCGGGAACCCGCTGGTCAACGTGCTCTGCGTCGGGGTGATGCGGCACGAGGACATCAAACTGGCCAGGGCACCCGGACCCGGGAATGCCGTCATCATCTTCGGGTCGCGGACCGGTCCCGACGGCATCGGCGGAGCCAGCATCCTGGCGTCGGAGAGCTTCGACGACGCAAAGCCGACCAAGCGGCCATCCGTGCAGGTCGGCGACCCGTTCACCGAGAAGTTGCTGATCGAGTGCTGCTTGGAGATCTTTGCCGCGGATCTCGTTGTCGGGATCCAGGATTTCGGTGCCGCTGGCTTGTCGTGCGCCACAACGGAACTTGCCAGTGCTGGCGCAGGAGGGATGCACGTCGTCCTCGACGAGGTGCCGCTACGGGACCAGACGATGACCTGCGAAGAGATCCTGATGAGTGAGTCGCAGGAACGCATGTGTGCCATCGTCGAGCCAGACAAGGTCGATGCCTTCCTCGCAATCTGCACGAAGTGGGAGGTCCTGGCAGCCGTGATCGGGACCGTGAACGACTCGGGCCGGCTCACCGTGGAATGGCGAGGTGAGCAGATCGTCGACGTACCCCCGCGCACGGTTGCCCACGACGGTCCGGTCTACGAGCGACCCTTGGCCAGGCCGCTGGATCAGGACGACCTGCAGGCCGACGATCCTGACCGCTTGGCCCGTCCTGAGTCCGCCGATGAGTTGCGGGACACATTGCTGCGCATGATGTCTCACCCGAACTTGGCCGACAAGAGTTGGGTGACCGAACAGTACGACAGCTATGTCCGCGGCAACACAGTGTTGTCCCAGCCCGAGGATGCCGGCGTCCTGCGGATCGACGAGCAGTCTCATCGCGGGATTGCCCTGTCCACCGACGGCAACGGACGCTACGGACGGCTCGACCCCTACGCCGGGGCCCAACTCGCCGTCGCGGAGGCCTACCGCAATGTGGCGGTCACCGGGGCCACGCCTATCGCAATCACCGACTGCCTGAACTTCGGCAGTCCCGAGGAACCCGGCGTGATGTGGCAATTCTCCCAGGCCATTCATGGGATCGCTGACGCCTGTCGGGAACTCGGTCTCCCGGTCACCGGCGGCAACGTGAGCTTCTACAACCAGACCGGTGACGTGGCCATCCACCCGACACCGGTCATCGGTGTTCTCGGCGTCCTCGACGACGTACGCCTCCGGTTGCGCCACGGATTCGGACGGGTGCCCGGCGAGGAGATCGCCCTGCTGGGGGAGACGCGTGCGGAGTTCGGTGGCTCGCAATGGGCCGGGATCGTGCACGGCCACCTCGGCGGCTTACCCCCGAGTGTGGATCTCGCCGCCGAAGCCAGGCTGGCTACCGTCCTGCGTCGAGCGGCCGAGCAGGGGTGGTTGACTGCCGCTCACGACGTCTCTGACGGGGGACTGGCGGCCACGCTCACCGAGTCGGTCCTGTGCTACGGCGTCGGCGCCGAGATCTCACTGGACGGGGACCCGTTCGTGGGATTGTTCAGCGAGTCCGCCGGCCGAGCCCTGGTGGCCGGGACCGCGGCTGGGCTGGCCGCGCTCGAGGTGGCCTGCGCCGAAGTGGGTGTCCCGATGACCCGGCTGGGCAGGGCCGGTGGCGACGAACTCGCGATCGACGGCGTGACCCCGATCCCGCTAGTGGACCTCCGTACGGCCTGGACCGACGCACTCCCGCGCCTGTTCGGCGCCGTCACCCCGCCCTGACCGACCGGGTCACGCCTCACTCAACATCGGAGAGGCCGCATCCGCGACAGCGACGCGGACCCGCGCGCGGGCGACCGCGGTGAAGGCGACGGCAAGCAGGACCCAGACTGTGACAACTACTGCGGTGACCGTGCTGGCGATGATGTCGCCGGCGACCGCGGCCACGACCGCAGCGGGGACCCAGCCAGGCACGAGATGAGCGCGCCAGAGCGCAACGGTGAGGACGATGAGTCCACTGAAGGTGCACAGCAAGAACATGGCCGTCATGGCGACCGCGACGGGGCCGACGTGGAGCGACTCGGCCGCAGAGACCGCAGCATTTCCGGAGACAGTGCGCGCGAGCTGCAGCTCGGCGCTGCCGAGGGCGAGCACGCCGCTCCATCCGACGAGGCCCGCAGCGACGAGCCCAGCGCCGATGGCGGCGGCGCGCGGCCGGTGTGGCTGCAGGAGGCGATGCATGCCAGCGAGAGCAGGGACGAAGAGAAGGATCGTCAGCAGGTTGAGGAGGTGCGCCAGTTGAGTGCGCCCGGCAGTACCGGCGAGTACCTCGAGGCGCTCAGCGATGTCGAGCGGCGTCTGCGGCCATATGACCGTGGTGGCCAGGCCGGCGAGCGGCGCGGCGACGAGCGCCACCGCCTGCAGGCGACGGGTCCCAAGGCGGTCGTGGGGGTTGGTCATGTCGTTGTACTCCTTTTGAGGTGGCTACGGTGCCAGGAACGCTAGGGACC